>NZ_JBIQFG010000005.1:0-131029 GCF_045369345.1 Ureibacillus sp. 179-F W5.1 NHS
ATGGCTAGAAAATAGTTCGGTTTAAGTGGATCAGTTTTTAATTAATAAATGGCTCAATTTTTACTTGCGAAATACACTACTAGAAACTTTTAGCGGTTGGGATTTGCATGCTAAACCATAACTTTTAATAAGCTCCAAAAAATCATCCTCTCCGAATAGGATGATTTTTTGGAACTTATTGGAAATTTATGTTAAAATTGTGGAAATTCGGTTCTTTTATAAGCGGTATATTATATCTTGATCCAAATAGCATGTAAAAATATAGTATAAAGAAGGTGTTGAGATAATTTGTTTATCATTAAAGAGGATTTTGGGACATTTATTAAAAAGTATCCCATAACAGTACTAATAGTTGGAGTTTGTTCTCTTTTAACTATTCTAATTACAATGATGGGGGGCTATACAGAAAAAAATGTAGTGCTTTTAGGAGCATACGATAGAGATTTAATCCATAACGGACAATTTTGGCGGCTTCTTACATGTTCAGTTGGTCATATGAGTTATCCGTATTTTTTTCTTAATATTGTTTCTATTATACTGTTTTCATGGCCGCTTGAACGAACTTTAGGCAAAGTGAAATTCGTACTATGTTATCTATTTACGAGTATATTTACCACCATCTTCATACATTTTTTCTCTAATATTGATTATGTTGCAGGCTCTTCTGGATTCGGTTATGGCTTATTGGGTATGTACATTTATTTATCTCTAAAGTTTAGAAATCAATTTTATAAGAGGGATAGGCAGTTTATCTTTATGTTCGTAGCCATTGGTTTTATGATGACCTTATTAATACCATCCGTAAGTTTTTCAGGTCATCTTGGCGGATTCATTGGGGGGATCATTTTCGCTGCTTTAGTGTTTAAAAAGGAACAGCAAGTATTATTTTCTACATAACTGTAGTCTCACAGTTGTAATGAGAACGAGACATTAGAAATGTATTAAAACAAACGGGCGCTTTCTCTTACAAAGTGATACCCGAATAGTAGATACTTAAAAAAGTACCTATTCGGGTGTTGTTTAATTCGAATTCACTTAAATTATTTTAATTAAGATAGTTTCCATGCGGGTATTAAAGAGTGGAAATTAAAAAAGAAGCTCATAATAACATGTAATATTGAATAAATAGCTAACGTTAACAAATATGTCTTTAACCATGTTTTCACAGATTCTCTCAAGAATACAAAAAGCAATATCATTCCAACTGGGAAAGGTACTAAGATAATAAGCCACATAGGTGCCTTTAAGGCTTCAGTAATTGCACCTAATGATACTACCGAGGTACCAATAATAAAAGCATGAAAAACTGATAATCTATTCTTAAGTAATAAGCTACCGATTAAGTAAGATAAAGAAGTCAATACTATTGCTAAAACAAAGTCTAAATAATATTCCACTGGTACACTCCTTTTTAAATAGTGATTTTTGTTTGAATATTTTTTATTCTACCATTATTAAGAAATAGAAAAGTAAATTTTTTGTAAATATTTAACATCAAATAATGATGACAATTATTTGGAAATATATGTTAAAGTTTAAGCCGATTGAGTAGCCATTCCAATTGAAGAGTGGGGGAGAAATGTGAGAAATTGTCTCTCTATTTCTATCATTCTCATAGTATTTTTAGTATTAACTGGATGTAATCATAATTCCGTAGATAAAATTAAAGTGGATTCTTTCGATATTAGTTTGGGGCAGAGTTTATACAGTGGAGATAAAAAAGTAGAGAATGAAACTGTTCAGTCATTAGTTGATGCATACAATAGCATAGAATATATTGGACAAACCAACGAACAAATTAATTTTAGAAAAGCAATAACTATCACATTTGTTCTTAATGATCAGATATCAGGAACTTTAGTGATTGATGATAAGTGGATTTTTCACCTAAATGATAGTGTTGGAAATTATCAAATTGATCCAAATAATGAGATATATGAATTAGCTATGCAAGTATATAACGATTTGAAGCAAGAATACTCGAATTTTTAAGTACCAATTCATTTGTATTGTTGTTATTAATAATTAGATTAATATTTTTTCTAAATCTTCAAAAATTTATTTGACATTTTTTTTTGAAGCGCTTACTATGAAAATAGTTATTAGACATTAGAAAATTAGTTATTAGACGTTATTTAGAAAAATGAAAAGAGTTGTTCATATGGCACTAAGTAAAGATCGCCGTATTGGGAAACACGCCATCTTACTTTTGCTCTCTGAAGATTCAAGTGAACATGTGGCAATGCTCGAGCAGTTGAATTGGAAGAGTTGTACGGGAAAAGTTGGAGCAATGGATACGCATAAAGTCGTTGCTGCAATTGAAACAGCGGCAAAGAAAAATGGAGTGATTAATCCGGACCTTTATCGGGAATCACACGCATTATATCATGCGATAATTGAAGCGTTAAATGGGATAACGAGAGGTCAAGTACAGATAGGATCTGTCCTTAGAACAGTTGGTTTATCATTTGCTGTTTTACGTGGAAACCCATATGAAAATGAGCAAGAGGGAGAATGGGTTGCCGTTTCTTTATACGGAACAATTGGAGCGCCGGTTAAAGGCTCCGAACATGAAACAATTGGTTTAGGCATTAATCACATATAATTTGCCCATAGTATTTAGTTAATAGGGGGCTATATCAAGAAATCATTTTTAGCGATTTCTTTGATATAGTCCCCTTTTCTATTGTTACAACAGTGATCGAAGGGAGAAAAATAAATGGTTACATTAAATGGTCAAACACTTACTTTTTCTGATGTACGAAAGGTTTTATTTGAAGGAGAAAAAGTGGTTTATTCGGAAGAGAGCATGAGAAAGGTTCAGGAAAGTCGTAAAGCGGTTGAAAAAATCGTTTCTGAAGAGCGGATTGTTTACGGTATTACAACAGGTTTTGGGAAATTCAGTGATGTACTGATAGATAAAAAGGATGTTGAAGCGCTACAGCTCAATTTAATTCGTTCCCACGCTTGCGGGGTAGGAGAACCGTTTCCAGAGGTTGTATCGCGTGCGATGATTCTCCTTCGAGCAAATGCATTATTAAAAGGTTTTTCAGGTGTACGACCTGTTGTCATTGAAAGATTGCTAGAGTTATTAAACGCTGGAATTCATCCAGTAATACCTCAGCAAGGATCATTAGGTGCTAGTGGTGATTTAGCGCCGCTTTCACATTTGGCCTTAGTGTTAATCGGTGAAGGAGAAGTCTTTTATAAAGGCGAGAGAATATCTGCAATCGAGGCATTAAAGAAAGAAACTATTTTGCCGATCACTTTAACGGCTAAAGAAGGTTTAGCACTTATTAATGGTACTCAAGCAATGACTGCAATGGGAGTTGTTGCATACTTGGAAGCAGAAAAACTAGCTTATCAATCGGAACTTATTGCATCCATTACAATCGAAGGCTTACGGGGAATTATTGATGCCTTTGATGAAGATATTCATTTAGCACGTGGCTATAGAGAGCAAGTAGAGGTGGCAGAGCGCATTCGTGGTTATTTATCAAATAGCTCTTTAATAACAAAGCAGGGAGAACTTCGTGTTCAGGATGCATATTCAATCCGTTGTATTCCTCAAGTACATGGGGCTACATGGCAAACATTAAACTATGTGAAAGAAAAATTAGAAATAGAAATGAATGCTGCAACGGATAATCCATTAATTTTTGATAACGGAGAAAAAGTGTTATCAGGAGGTAATTTCCACGGCCAGCCAATTGCATTTGCGATGGATTTTTTAGCAATTGCCATCGCGGAACTTGCGAATATTTCAGAACGCCGAATCGAACGACTGGTAAATCCTCAATTAAATGATTTACCGCCGTTTTTAAGTCCTGAACCAGGATTACAATCAGGTGCAATGATTATGCAGTATGTCGCAGCCTCCCTTGTCTCTGAAAATAAAACATTGGCACACCCAGCAAGTGTTGATTCAATTCCTTCATCAGCAAATCAAGAGGATCATGTAAGTATGGGGACAATTGGAGCACGCCATGCCTATCAAGTCATTACAAATACTCGTCGCGTGTTAGCAATTGAAGCTATTTGCGGTTTACAGGCTGCAGAAATTCGTGGGAAAGATCAGATGGCTTCTGCTACCCGAGAAGTGTTAGAGAATGCTAGAAAAATTGTTCCGTATATTAATGCAGACCGAGTATTTTCGAAAGATATTGAAGGAATGAATGACTGGTTAAAAAATGGTTCCTTTCAATTTAAGAGAAGTAAAGCATTGATTTAGATAGATTAAGTTCAGGATGGGTTATTAAGATCACAATTAATAGGAGGGAAATACTATGAGCGAGACAACAAACAGAATTACACGTTTTAGAGGTGAAAAATTAAATACGAAAGGTTGGCAACAAGAAGCAGTACTTCGTATGTTAATGAATAATTTAGATCCAGATGTGGCAGAAAGACCGGAAGATTTAGTTGTATATGGAGGAATCGGAAAAGCCGCGCGAAATTGGGAGTCTTTTGATGCGATTGTGAAATCAATCAAAGTTCTTGAGAATAATGAAACGTTGCTTATACAATCTGGCAAACCAGTGGCAATCTTTAAAACCCATACGGATGCACCGCGTGTTCTCCTGGCAAATTCTAATATTGTACCTGCTTATGCAAATTGGGAAACGTTCCATGAGCTAGATCAAAAAGGATTGATGATGTATGGACAAATGACGGCAGGTAGCTGGATTTATATCGGATCGCAAGGAATCGTCCAAGGAACGTATGAAACATTTGCGGAGCTAGCGAAGCAACATTTCAATAATACACTTAAAGGTACTATTACAGTTACTGCAGGTTTAGGCGGAATGGGGGGTGCACAGCCGCTAGCTGTAACAATGAATGGTGGTGTATGTATAGCGATTGAAGTAGATGAAACAAGAATTGACAGACGAATTGAAACTCGCTACACAGATGTTAAAGCGTATAACTTAGAAGAAGCGATTCAGTTGGCTGAACAAGCAAAAAAAGAGGGGAAACCATTATCAATCGGTTTATTAGGTAACGCTTCAGAAATTTTACCTGAGATGATTGCGAGAAACTTTATCCCTGATGCATTAACAGATCAAACTTCCGCCCATGATCCGCTAAATGGTTATGTTCCATCAGGAATGACCCTTGATGAAGCGGCTGCTTTACGAAGCTCGAACCCAGAACAATATATAAAACTATCGAAAACATCGATGGCAACCCATGTAAAAGCGATGCTTGAAATGATGGAAAAGGGAGCAATTACCTTTGACTACGGAAACAATATTCGTCAAGTTGCGAAAGATGAAGGGGTAGAGAATGCATTTGATTTCCCTGGATTTGTTCCAGCCTATATTCGACCACAATTTTGTGAAGGAAAAGGACCGTTCCGCTGGGTAGCATTGTCAGGAGATCCGGAAGATATTTATAAAACAGATGAAGCTATTTTACGTGAGTTTAGTGATAACAAGCATTTATGTAACTGGATTCGTATGGCACAAGAAAAAATACAGTTCCAAGGCCTGCCTTCACGAATTTGTTGGTTAGGATATGGCGAACGTGCCCGTTTTGGAAAAATTATTAACGACATGGTTGCCAGCGGTGAGCTAAAAGCACCTGTTGTGATCGGTCGTGACCATTTAGATTCTGGCTCTGTTGCGTCACCAAATCGTGAAACAGAAGCGATGAAAGACGGTTCGGATGTTGTAGCAGATTGGCCAATTTTAAATGCAATGTTAAACGCAGTTGGCGGAGCTACTTGGGTTTCCGTCCATCACGGTGGTGGTGTAGGAATGGGATACTCTTTACATGCGGGAGTTGTAATTGTAGCAGATGGAACGAAAGAAGCAGAGGCACGCATTGAACGAGTATTAACAACAGACCCGGGTATGGGTGTCGTACGTCATGCGGATGCTGGATATGAACTTGCAAAGAAAACAGCCCGTGAGAATGGTATTAAGATGCCGATGCTTGATAAAGGGGACGATCAGTAATGACACGACCTATTTGGATTAAGCATGCAGCACAATTAGTGACACTTGCTTCTGATGAAAAGGGACCGCGCACGAAAGAAGCGATGTCTGACTTAGGTTTAATCGAAGACGGTAGCTTGTGGATTGAGGATGGAATCATTCAAGCTGTGGGGTCAACGAAAGAACTTGAAAAACATTATTCGGAAAGAATTCATGAAGCAGAAATTGTTGATGCCACGAACCATTTAGTCACTCCTGGATTAGTGGACCCCCATACCCATGTTGTTTATGGGGGAAGTCGTGAACATGAATTTGAAATGCGTCTTCAAGGTGCAACGTATATGGATATTATGAACGCTGGTGGAGGAATCCACGCAACAACCCGTATGACAAGAGAAGCGTCAGAAGAGGAACTAATTGAACAAACAACATGTCGTCTCGACTCCTTTTTAGCCCATGGTGTAACAACAGTTGAAGGGAAAAGCGGTTACGGGATGAATTTAGAAACAGAGCTTAAACAATTGCGAGTAATGAAAAGGCTTCAGGAGCAGCATGTTATTGATATCGTTCCTACTTTTATGGGTGCTCATGCGGTACCGCCTGAATATAAAGGGAGGGAAGATGAATTTGTCGATTATTTGATCCATGACATGTTGCCTGTCGTTGCGGAGCAAAAGCTGGCCGAATTTAATGATGTGTTTTGTGAAAAAGGTGTTTATACACCAGAACAATCAGAGCGGATTTTAGAAGCAGGAAAACGGTATGGTTTAATTCCGAAAATCCATGCAGATGAAATCGAGCCTTATGGAGGAGCAGAATTAGCTGCAAAAATAGGGGCTATTTCAGCAGAGCATTTGTTAAAAGCATCAGAAGAAGGGATAAAAGCGATGGCGAAGTCTGGAACTATCGCTTGTCTACTTCCAGCGACAGCTTTGTATTTACGTGAAGAGGCAGCTTTAGGAAGAAAAATGATTGACGAAGGAGTGGCAGTGGCGATTTCTACTGACTGCAATCCAGGGTCGTCACCAACAACCTCAATGCCACTTGTTATGAATTTGGCTTGTATTTCTATGCGTCTTACACCTGCCGAAGCGTTAACAGCAGCAACTTATAATGCAGCTTGTGCAATCAACAGGCAAGAACAAGTTGGATCCCTTGAGGTTGGAAAGCAAGCAGATATCGTGTTATGGAAAACGAAAAGTTATCAGGAACTTCAATATTTATTTGGTGTAAACCATGTGAAGTCTGTATGGAAAAAAGGTGTGAAGGTGGTTTAAGATGAGCAAGCATTGGCTTCAAGAACCTGAATGGTCATGGAATCACCCAGTGGAAAATCAACCAACGTTTGTACATCACTGGGTTCAGCAGCTTAAAAACATAAAACAAACACCCGATATGATTCTCTACGGTGCACCTATTTCGAGATCTTCCATTAGTGTATCTGGGGCTTCATTATACCCGTCAGAGTTTCGCCGGGCATGGAAAGGATTTGCCACATACAATTTGGACGAAAATGTGGATTTAACTGATTACCTGATTGCAGATGCTGGAGATGTAGCAATGCATATGACTGATATACCTTTGTCTCATCAACGGATTCAGGATGCCACTACTTACTTAGCAAAACATTATTCAAGTACAACAACATGTATGATTGGTGGTGATCATTCAACAACGGCATGTGCGGTTCGTGGGCTTAAGGAAGCTTTTTTAAATGAAACAATTGGAATTTTACAGCTTGATACCCATTTAGATGTAAGGGATCCGAAAGAATTGGGACCAGCAAACGGAACGCCAATTAGGCAATTAATAGATGGAAATGTTGTTAAAGGAGAAAATATCATTAACATTGGTTTACATGGCTATTTCAATGCAAAGCCATTGATTGATTATGCAAACTTACACAATATTCAAATGGTGACATTAAACCAAGCTCGCAAACGAGGGCTAATCAATATACTTCAAGAAGCCCTCGAGCAATTATCAGTGAAAGTAGATCGAATTTACGTAACAGTTGATATGGACGTACTAGATATATCAGTTGCTCCAGGTGTACCAGCCTCCACTCCAGGAGGTATGACATCTGTTGAACTGTTTGATAGTTTACTTGAAATCGGAAAACATCCTTCTGTTCAACATGTTGATTTTGTTTGTTTAGATCCTAGCAAAGATTCAGTAGTTGCTGAAACAGTTAAGACCGGTGTTTATGCATGGTTACAATTTGTTACAGGGCGTGTATTACAGTTAAAATAACTTAGTACTATTTTTATGATTGTGTATATAGTTTCTACTAAGGTTTATTTAGCCACAATTGGCGCATTTCTTTTAGAAATGCGTCTTTTTCCGTTTAAGAACCAGATTATAAAATAACTCCAAAAATTATATTGTATATAACTTAAAGTATCTAGTAAAGATTATGAAAAAATGTATAGAACGAGTTTCCTTTTAGAGTTTTTCTTTCATTATGGAGAATCTACGATAGTTCTTCTTTACAATTATTTATCTGTTCTTTACACGAAGAACAAACACACTTAAAAATATATTCGTAAATTATTAGTTGTATACAACTTAAATACAAGAAGGGGTGAAAATAATTATTAATCATACTTTTAAGTAGACTAAAAGGAATTTAGTAGGGTGTTAAAGGTTTAATGAGTGGAGTTTAAAAATTTTTAAAGTTCTAACAAATTCTAAGGATTCCATTAATAATTGTTAAAACATTTCTAAAAAGGAGATAAACGAAAAGATGAAAAGCTTATCAAAATTCTTTTTAACAGTAGGACTTGTAACCACTTTGGCAGCGTGTGGGAATGGAGGAAGTTCATCATCATCATCTGCATTGGATGATAAAGCAAACAAGGGTTGGCCTGAAGAACTGACATTAGTTCAAATGCCAAATGAAAACAATCCAAATGCAGCTTCCATGCATACAGCATTGAGAGATCATCTTTCCGAAGAATTAGGAATTGAAGTGAAAGAGTTTGAAGGTGGTAGTTACGCTGTTGGAATTGAAGCACTAGCAAGTGGAAATTTAGATATTATGCTAGCTAGTCCGATGAGTTATTACCAAGCCAACCAAAAAGCTGGAGCGGAGTTGTTAGTAACTCCTCAGGTAGAGGGTTATGAATATTATACAGCGTTTATTACAAAGAAGGATAATGAAGAAATTAACAATATGGAGGATTTAAAAGGAAAGAACTTTGCATTCGTAAATGCGGCTTCTTCGTCAGGTTACTTGTATCCAAAAGGAACGCTAGTTCAAGAGTTTGATTTAGATCCAGATCTATTAGAACAATCTGGCTACTTTTTTGAAAATGTTACTTTTTCAGAATCCCACGCGAATAGCGTAATGGGTGTACTGATGGGGGACTTTGACGCAGTGGCAGTAGCGATTGGTCAAATGGATAGTATGATTCAGGCAGGTACAATTAAGGAAGATGACTTTAAAATTATTGGGCGAACACAGAATATTCCAGATGCTTCTTATATTATACGCGGGGATTTACCTGAAGATTTTAAAGAGGCTATAAGAGAGGCGTTTGTTTCTTTTGAAGATGAACAATATTTTGAAGCAGTTCATAATGATCCAAATGCTCGCTTTGTAGAGACTGAACAAACTTATTATGTTCCTACAATTGTAATGCTTGATGCCATTAATGCGTTAGAGGATGAGAAATAATGAAACCATTACTATCGATAAAAAATTTAGTTAAGGTCTATGGTAAAGAAACTCGTGCCTTGAATGGAATTACTTTAGATTTTTTCCCGGGTGAATTTATTGTTATTATCGGTCCGTCAGGGGCAGGAAAATCCACGTTTATCCGCAGTATCAATCGACTTGTAGATCCTACCAAAGGGGAAATTATTTTCGATGGGCAGAGTGGGCGAAAATTAAGAAAAGAACGTTCTAAAATAGGGATGATTTTTCAACATTATAATTTAGTTGGCAGAACAAATGTAATAAAAAATGTTCTTCATGGCCAATTAAGTAATATTCCTTTATATAAGAGTTTGTTAGGGCTTTATCACCATGAAGATAAGAAAGAAGCAGTTGAGCTTTTAAAAAAAGTGGGATTAGAAGACCAAATTTATAAACGGGCGGATGAGCTTTCCGGTGGTCAAATGCAGCGGGTTGGAATTTGTCGAGCGATTTTACAGAGACCTAAGTTATTACTTGCTGATGAACCGATTGCATCATTAGACCCGCTCTCAGCTAATATAGTGATGCAGCAGCTTCATACAATTTCTCAAGAAAAGAAATTGACATGTATTGTGAATCTTCATCAAGTAGACTATGCCAAAAAATATGCCACACGAATTATTGGGATAAAAAAAGGATTAGTTGTATTTGATGGAGCACCATCCCAATTAACGGATTCAATCATTAAAGATATCTATGAAGGAAAAGAATCACAAATGAAGCTAAAGGGAGAAAGCGAAACCCATTTTGTTGAAAAAAGACAACCAAAACAATTGGCGGTGGGGCAGAACAATGAATAAGCAATTAATTCATAACATCCCTCTCGATCAAAGAGATTCTAAAAAAATCTTTGTATTTGTAGTAGTTTTTTTTGCTCTATTGATATTTTCCCTTGTATATTTAGAGATTTCATTTATAGAGATGCTTGTGGGTTTACCAAGCTTTGTAATGTTTTTCTTTGAAAACTTCTTTCCTCCAAGTGTGGAGAATCTACAACAATATATTCCAGCGATGGTCGAAACGCTTGGTTATGCGGTAATATCAACATACATTTCTACGATTATTGCGTTTGTTTTTGGAATATTAATCTCGGAGAATACCAATAAAATTAAATCATTACGAGTAATTACCCGTGGTTTTGTTTCGATTTTACGAAATATCCCTTTCATTATTTGGGGAGCTTTATTAGTTTATATTTTTGGTATAGGTGGGATTGTTGGGGTTTTGGCGTTGATTCTAGTAACAATTGGGTTTTTAAGTAAAAGTTATGCTGAATCAATCGATGAAATTTCTGGAGATAAGCTTGAGGCATTACGTGCTAATGGTTCATCTTATTTTCAAATCTTGTTTCATGGTGTGATTCCACAGTTTGTTCCTTCTTGGATTAATTGGACGTTATTTGCTTTTGAAATTAATGTCCGAGCGTCTGCAGTTTTAGGTATTGTTGGAGCAGGTGGTATTGGGGTTTTAATTGATACAAATATTAATTTGTTTAAATACGGCGAAGCAATTACCATTATTGCTGTAATCGTCATAATTATTTTATTAACAGAGTTCGTAACTAATTCAATTCGTAAACGATTCGTTTAAATAAAGTTAGGAGATTGAAAACACAATGGAGCACATTCGAGTCACTTCAAAAGGAAGTGTTGGTAAGTCGATTCTTCTTGTTCTTATATTGGGTGCTGTGTTTATTGCAGCTTTAATGTTTATCAACTTAGATATTCAAAAGTTTTTTGAACGGTTACACAATGTTCCCGAAGTATTAAGTAGAATGATGGCGGTTGATTTTACAATTGTTCCTGATGCACTTTTGAATATTGTAACTAGCTTAGCATTGGCTTTGTTAACATTGGTTGTAGCTGTTTTTATAGCCATGTTTTTAAGTTTTTTAGCGGCATCGAATATTGCACCGAACCGATTTGTAGCCGTATTTATAAAATCCTTTTTTGCGATTGTTCGTTCTGTTCCTTCATTAGTATGGGGTTTAATGGTGATTGCGAGTCTAGGTTTTGGTAATGTATCAGGCTTTGTTACAATTTTGATTTCTGCGGTCGGCTATTTAACGAAAACTTTTACAGGGAGTATTGAAGAGACGGGTAGCGAAATTATTGAAGCTATGAAATCTACAGGAGCTTCATGGTTCAAAATTGTTTATCACGGATTGATTCCGCTTTGTATTACTGCTTTTATTTCTTGGATCACTGTCTGCTTTGAATCCAATGTTTCTGAATCAATTGGTTTAGGAATTATTGGGGTAGGCGGGATTGGACTTTTATTGACACAAGCCATTAATACATATAACTATGCGCAAACAACTACTATTGTAATAATGATTTGTTTACTCATGGTTGTACTAGAACTAGTAATGACGAAAATAAAAAATAATATAAAATTTGGAAACAGTTGATTGTTGAAGGAGACTAATATGATGAAAAATGCAAAATTAAATTGGGTTCGATTGCCCATCGCTAGTCTAGAAAACTGTAGAGAGCTAGGTGGCTATAGCACAAAATTTGGGCAACAAACAAAATGGCATTCTTTTATTAGATCAAGTGAAATGAGTAAGCTTACTCAAGAGGAAATAACTTTTTTAAAAGAATATGGGGTTAAAACCGTCATTGATCTTCGTGGGGAAGATGAAGTTGAGTTGCATAAAAATCCACTTGCAAATGCAGACTTTTGCCATTATTATAATATCCCCTTTATTACTGAAAGGGTATCGGATATTACGATATCTACAGAGAAGGTTTCAATGGGAGATTTTTATGTTGATTTATTAGAGCAAAAAAACACTTCATTGAAGGAAATTTTTAATACGATTGATCAGGCAGAAGAGGGCTGTATCGTCTTTCATTGCGCGGCAGGTAAAGATCGAACAGGTATCTTGGCCATGTTGCTATTAGGCATAGCAGGAGTAGAAAAGAAGGATATCGTTTCAAATTATGAAGTAACTTACTCTAATTTAGAGTCCATTCAACAAAAAGATAATCAATTTGGAAAGATTCCAAGGGAGTTCATGTATTCTAATCGAGACTACATTCTAAGAGCCTATGAGTATATTCTACATACTTATCAAAGTATTGATCAATTTTTAATGGAAAAAGGTGTGGAACAGGCTGTGATTAGTCGAGTGAAAAAACGTTTAATAGGTTTAGAGGAAACTGTTGCATTATAGAAAAGTTTAAAAGATTAGTGAAAGAAGTGTTAAGCACTTCTTTTTTTCTTTATAGATATCAAAAACAACAAATTAATAATTTATAAATAACCATATTATGGTTTAAACAATCTAACTTTTATAAATCAATTATTATATAATAGATTTGTGTTATTTGTGTTACTTCCGATTTGAATTTGATGGAAGGGAACATATCCTTGCCGAAAACTGTAAGAATTATTGTGTATATCAGTTGAAAGGAATTGTAAAAATGACCCAACACTCTCTTGTTGACATAGCTTATACGAAAATTCGTGAAAATTTAATTACTGCAAATTATATGCCAGGTACACTATTATCAGAAAATGCATTAGCAAAAGAACTAAATATGAGCCGAACCCCAATAAGAGGTGCGATCTCACGTTTAGAGTCTGAGGGATTTGTCACATCTATTAAAAATCGTGGGATTTTTGTGAAGGAAATCTCTATGAAAGAATTGTTAGACATCACGCAAGTAATCCTTTTTTTACAAGAGTTTACTGTAGATGAAGTTGAGGCAAGGGGGCTTTGCTTCGATCTTGAAAATTTGAAAATGTATTTAGACATGCAACTGGAAGCAGAAAAAAATGATGACTATTATCAGTATGTTCAATGCTCTATTCTTTTTACTCGATGTATGATTTTATCTGCAAACAATAAAATTATGCTAGAATTCATAGATTCGTTGAAAGATAAATGGATTCGAATGGCTATGGTTAATTGGAAATTGACACCTAATCAAAAGCATTATTCAGGAAATCAATTAAATAAGTCAATTTATGACGCTATTTGTTCACAGAATTATTCTAGCATTAAGCAAATTTGTAGAGACACATTTTTAAAAAACCGCGAACGAATTATAATGACCACAGCTTTTTAAATCCTTCTTGAATAATAATTGAAGTATGACTTTCTAGAATATTTTCAAAAGGATAATTCGTATCTAATTTGTTTAAAATAATATTTCCTATAAAAAAACCTCCAGATGTTTAGATTTTTGTTTAACATTTGGAGGTTTTATTTTTGGAATACTTAATAATAAAAGAATTTGGAATTTATCATAAACTAATAATTTACAAGTTTCAGCAATTGCGCTTTTATATGGCTATCTCCCGAAATTTACTAAATTGATACATTCCAATATTACCGCCCGAAATGAAAAGAACTACTTTATCACTAGGATTCAATTTGATAGTACCTTGTAAGAAAGCGCCTAAAGTGATACATGAAGACATTTCAGCTAATAATTTTCCTTTTGTTAAAAATAACTTAGTGGCTTTAAGAATATTTTCTTCATCTTTATATTTTATTATTTATGTTTTGATTTTTTTAGATTTGAAGGTTTTCTTTATTTCCATCATCTGATATCGGATACTATTGTCTTTGTAAAAACTTTTACGGAGGATGATTAGGTTTATGAGGAAGTTTAACTGTAAATTCATTTCAATCTGAACGAAGAGAATAATAAAAATCTGGGTTAAAATTAGATCAACAATATATATACTTTCAACTAGAGGATGGATATGGAAAGCAATATCATTATTTTGTAATTTTACTTCTAAAATCTAAAGGCAAAATGAGTTGATTCATGTTATAATCTATAAACATAAGGATCCTTATTTTATTGTAAAATATTCAAAGCCGGTGAAATTTTACTCGTAAATTTCACCGGCTTTTTATTTAGAGGAGGGGTTTGTCCCAGCCTCTTTTTTATGTAAAGAACCGAAAATATTCATGTTTTACTTAATTACTATTATTTTTGACTAAAAGCAATTTTTAAACCGATTAAAGTAAATAAAGATCCTTGAATAATGTTAATTTTTTTAGCTATAGAATTGTTTTTACGAAGGAAATTTCCGACTTTACCTGCAAAGATGCTTATTAAAGAGAAGATTACTAAAGATTGGATTAAAAAAATGATTCCTAAGATAAGCATTTGAATCGGAACATTACCATTTTCATAGTGAATAAATTGTGGGAAAAAGGCTAGGAAAAACAATGAAACTTTTGGGTTTAATACGTTCATTATAATTCCTTTTTTATATAAGGATTTGTATTTTAAATTATCTTCGTTATGAAGATTAAAATTCGAACTTTTTTCTCGAAATGACTTAAATGCTAAATATAATAAATATGCTGCGCCTGCATATTTCACTACCGTAAAAGCAAATGCAGATTGATAAATGACAGCCGATATTCCAATGGTTGCAGCTGTAATATGGACCAACAATCCTGTGCAAAGTCCTAGTGTAGTAAAAATTCCTGCATTTTTGCCTTTTGCAATACTCTGTGCCAAAGTAAACAGGTTATCTGGGCCAGGCATTAATGTAAGAACAATTGCAGCACCTAAAAAGGATAATACTGTTACAATGTCCATATTTATCCCTCCGTTTTTTAAAGTTAATTATATTATAGTCGTGTGAAATAATATACCCCATTTTTTAGTTATTGGGTATCAGGAAATGTTGGGAAGCTACAAAGGAAAAACATCGATAAAAAGAATACTACAGCAGTATGAATTCATATCATAATCAATAAGTATAAATAACTTAATATCAATTTCAGATAGAACGTTAGAATTATTTTTAAATTTTTAATAAAAAGTAATGAAAAAATTTTCAGAAAAATATTGTTTTCTAAGCTTATACTTGTTATCTTTAAATTACTTTAATCGTATTTCGTACTTATGTACGCAATACGTACATAAGGGAGGGTTTATATGGAAGCGCATACAAAGGATAAGGTGGCGGCGACTACAGTAGAAGCAGTACCAAATTTATTAACGCCACCAGAAACTTTAGGACAAAAAATGAAACAAGTTGGACCGGGAATTGTTGTAGCAGCAACCGGGGTGGGTACTGCTGATTTAGTTACTTCAATTGTTATCGGCACTCAATTTGGTACAACTTTTATATGGGCAATATTAGTTGGCTCCATTTTAAAATACTTCTTAAATGAAGGAGTAGGAAGGTGGCATCTAGCATCCGAACGCACGATGGTACAAGGATGGCATCAACTTGGTAAATGGGCTACTGGTTATTTTGGAATTTATTCTATCTTTTGGGGATTTGTTTACGGAGCAACTGCTGCCTCGACTTCTGGAATGGCCATGCACGCCATTTTCCCAAGCATACCATTATGGGCTTGGGCAGCACTTCATGCTGTTGCTGGATTTTTACTCGTTTGGTTTGGTAAGTACCAAGTAGTCGAAAAAGTGATGACGGTATTAATCGGTATCATGTTCCTTACAATTATCGGTACTGCTTTGTTGTTCCTACCAAGTTTCGGAGATTTTATAAGCGGTTTCGTTCCGCGCGTTCCGGATGGATCATTTATGTTAATGATGGGCTTAATAGGTGGTGTAGGTGGTACAATTACAATGGCTTCCTATGGTTATTGGTTAGCTGAAAAGAAATGGACAGGGCCAAAATGGGTTTCAACAATGCGCCTTGATTCGAAAGTTGCTTATACTTTAACTGGGATCTTTACAATTGCTGGCTTAATCATTGGTGCTGAATTTTTATTTGGGACAGATGTTAATTTACGGGGAGATCAAGGGCTTATTGATTTAGCAGGATTGTTAGGTCAAGAGTTTGGAGAACCGATGAAGTGGGTATTCCTAGGTGCCTTTTGGTCTGCAGCCTTTTCTTCCTTATTAGGAGTTTGGCATGGTGTTCCATATTTATTTGCTGATTTTGTTCAAACAATTCGTCAAAAGAAAGATGCACCACGTAAGCAAGTACATGAGACGGATAAAGCTTATCGTTTCTTCTTATTCTGGTTAACATTCCCACCAATGATTCTTTACTTCTTTGGTAAACCAGTAGAACTTGTTATTATATACGGTGCGCTAGGCTCGTTATTTATGCCGTTTTTAGCTATTTCTCTATTAATCTTATTAAATTCTAAAAAAATCGATGAACCATTACGTAATAAAGCATTACCAAATATCATTTTAGTTGCCTGCGTTGCAATGTTTGTCTATTTGGGTGCGAATGAATTAATTAACATCCTATTCGGTTAAAAGGAATCAGTAACTGTTCAATACAGTTGCTGATTTTTTAATGGACAAAATTTAGAATAATAGTTTCAATTCATTAGCACTTTTTATAATAAAAATTTTGCTAATGGTAAATAATATGTTTCTTTCTTTTGAAAACTATTATATTATCTAATATATAGATAGGTTTTATCGAAAAAATAGATTAATTAATGAGGTCTTAAAAGGAGTATCATATTATGATGACGACAGAATTTCGTATTGAAAAAGATTTTCTAGGTGAAAAGGAAATACCGAAGGATGCTTATTATGGTGTTCAAACGATGAGAGCAGTCGAAAACTTTCCAATTACGGGTTATCGAATTCATCCGGAACTTATTAAATCTTTAGGTATCGTAAAAAAAGCTGCTGCACTAGCTAATATTGAAGTGGGTATGTTAAGTAAAGAAATTGGGCAATACATTATTCAAGCTTGTGATGAAGTGATTGAAGGGAAATGGAATGGCCAATTTATTGTAGATCCAATTCAAGGTGGAGCAGGTACGTCCATCAATATGAATGCAAACGAAGTAATTGCAAACCGCGCGTTAGAATTAATGGGAGAAGAAAAAGGAAACTATAAATTAATCAGTCCAAATAGTCATATTAATATGTCTCAATCGACAAATGATGCTTTCCCAACTGCAACACATATCGCCATATTAAGCTTAATGGACCAATTATTAGAAGCTACTAAAAAAATGCAAAAATCATTCGTTGCTAAATCGAAGGAATTTGCAGGTGTCATTAAAATGGGACGAACTCATTTACAAGATGCAGTGCCAATTCTATTAGGACAAGAATTTGAAGCATATAGTCGTGTTATTGCCCGTGACATTGATCGAATGTCTCTTTCAAGACATCATTTATATGAAGTGAATATGGGAGCAACAGCCGTTGGAACAGGGTTAAATGCGGATCCAACTTATATTGAAGCAGTCGTTCGAAATCTTAGTGAACTAAGTGGATTCCCATTAAAAGGTGCTGAACATTTAGTCGATGCGACACAAAATACGGATTGTTACACAGAAGTATCCGCTACATTAAAAGTGTGCATGATTAATATGTCTAAAATTGCAAATGACTTACGTTTAATGGCTTCTGGTCCAAGAGATGGTTTATTTGAAATCGAATTACCAGCTCGTCAACCAGGTTCATCGATTATGCCAGGTAAAGTAAATCCTGTAATGGCGGAAGTAGTTAACCAAGTGGCATTCCAAGTTATGGGGAACGATTTAACAATCTCAGCGGCATCTGAAGCAGGCCAATTTGAATTAAATGTAATGGAACCAGTGCTATTCTTCAATTTAATTCAATCGATTTCAATTATGAGTAACGTCTTTACTGTCTTTACTGAAAAATGTTTAGATGGTATTAAAGCGAACGAAGAACATTTAAAAGAATATGTTGAAAAAAGTGTCGGCATTATTACGGCAGTAAATCCTCATATTGGATATGAACTTGCTGCTCAAATTGCAAAAGAAGCGATTGCAACAGGTGCTTCTGTACGTGAACTTTGCTTAAAATCTGGTGCATTAACAGCTGAACAACTTGATATGATATTAGATCCTTATGAAATGACCCATCCTGGTATTGCAGGTGGCAAAACTTTAGTAAATAATTAAATTTCTAAAAGGAAATAATGCCTTTATATTGGATTTGGAGAAAGTATACCAAATATTCAATATAAAGGTTTTTTTTAAATTGCACGAATCGGAAATCTAGTTAGTATAAATACGTCACTAGTTTATGAAATATTAAAAATCCTGTATATTGTGAACTGAATCCCAATTGTTAGACAGTTGGAGGTACAGTTTTTATATGGCTTAATAATTACATAGAATGGAAGAGGTATTATTATTTCAAAATACTTTTTAAAGTCATTGAAATTTGAATTTTTAAACATCATTACTAGTTGTAAAGTATAGGGTGTTTTGGAAATAAATCGATGTAATAGTAATTAGAATGTTCACTTATCTGAATATTAGTTAAACATATTAAGTAATTAAATAATAGTTGCATCGTCCATAAAATTATAATAATATAGAGAATGTTTTCTATGCTTTTAAATCATCATGCGGATTTAGTTTTTAAGGAAGTTTAGTTTAAAACGATCGTTTAGTTAAATTATGTTGGTTATCAATCAGCGTTTAACACCATTAACTTGCGGAAATAGCTGAAATTATGATTTCTAGCATTAATTTTCGCAAAAGTGGTAGCGGTTTCATAATTCTTTTTATAATAAAGAATTATTTTGATGAACAATATAAGACCACTATTTTGATTTGGAGGAAAAAACTTGACAATTATTATAGGAATTTTAGGCATCCTTGTTTTAATCGGTATTTCGTGGGTGATGTCTAATGATAAAAAGAATATCAATTATCGCGCAGTTGGCATCATGTTAGCTGTACAACTTTTTTTAGCTTGGTTTATGCTGAATACTACAATTGGAAAAACGATTATACAAAAAATTGTAGATGTATTTAACAAAATCCTATCATTTGGACATGAGGGCATTTCATTTGTATTTGGTGACTTGTCACAAAAAGGTTATTTTTTCCTTGATGTTCTCATGATGATTATTTTTATCTCTGCGTTACTTTCAATTTTAACTTATACAAGAATTTTACCGTTAGCTATTAAATATATTGGTGGTTTTGTGGCAAAGATTACTGGACTACCAAAGGTTGAATCATTCGTAGCGGTTAATTCGATGGTATTCGGAGATACAACAGCCATTCTTTCTGTACAGTCACAAATACACAAACTTAGTCCAAATCGTTTGTTTATCGTTGCAACCTCGTCACTTGTAGCGGTATCATGTTCTACACTTGGAGCTTACTTGCAAATGATACCTGCTGAGTATATGTATTGGTCGCTCTACCGATTAATGTTTTTTCAGGTTTAATTTTATCTTCCATCGTATGTCCAGTTACAAAAGAAGAAGATTACGATATTGATGTAAAAGAAATGATTCCTGAAAAGTCATTATTTGAAGCGATTGGTAATGGTACGATTATTGGTGGTAGAACAGCTCTTATTGTAGGTGCAATGTTAATTACGTATATGGCATTATTGGCATTGATCAACTTTGTTTTAGATGGAATAGTAGGTATGACTTTCCAAGAAATTGTAGGTTATATTTTCGCACCGATTGCCTTTATTATGGGTATACCAACGTCTGAAATTGTTGAAGCTGGTTCAATTATGGGTACTAAAGTAGCTGCTAATGAATTTGTAGCAATGCTTGACTTTGTGAAAATTTTCCCTGATATGTCTACAAAAGCAGTAGGAATTGTTTCTGCATACTTAATTTCATTTGCTAACTTTTCTTCTATTGGAATTATTTTAGGAACTGTTCAAGCAATAAATCATGACCAAGCTAGCCAGCTTTCCAAAGTTGGACTAAAAGTATTGTTAGTAGCAACAATGGGATCTATATTAACTGGAACAATTGTTGGACTATTTCTTTAAAGATTAATTTCACACGCACGTTGATTTGAAAATGTTTTTGTAAAAAGATATAAAATATCCGGCTTAGCATTTGTAATGAGTAGAAATTAGTTGGTAAATAGAAGTAGAAGGAATCCGCCAGTTTAAATTAGAATATATATTATATCAATTCTGTTGTTTACCATTACTATAGATTAAAATATTTACTAAATATGCGAAGTGAAAAATAGAAAGGAACAGACAAATACTGTCTGTTCCTTTTGCATGTGTATACAACTATTTTGAAATTTAAAGAAGGATAAAAGAACCGAGTTAGGATTTCTCCTAAGCGGTTCTTCCATTAGCGTTATAGAATGGATGCTTTTTTAGCGCTTTTTGGCCACAAAAAACCGATAAAGACACCGACTAGGGCTGGTAATATCCATCCAAGCCCAATATCGTAAAATGGTAAGTTATCCATGTAGAATGATTTAATCGAATCAAATAAAGGGATTGATGCACTTGGTAAATTGTCGATTAACGTCGTGTAACCATCGAAGAAGCTTACACAAAAAGTAAAGAACATGGCGGTTGCGTAAACACTTTGCTTATTGCCGAATAAAGAAGAACAAAGGGTTAATAAGATTAGGACAATCGCTAATGGATACAATAACATTAATACGGGAACCGCATATTGAATAATATTGTTTAGACCGAAGTTAGCAATTAGAAATGACATGAGACATAAGATTAGAACAAATAGTTTATAACTTACTTTAGGACAAATCTGATTAAAAAACTCGCTGCAAGATGTGATTAATCCGATACTCGTTTTCAAACAAGCGAGTACAATAATGACAGCTAATAAAATAGAGCCAAGTGATCCGAAATAATGTTGAGCCACGGCAGAAAAAATCAAGCCTCCATTATCATATGTTCCGATAGCAGACACGCTTGATGCCCCCATATAGGTAATGAGTCCGTAAATAAGCACCATTAGCAACATGGCGAATATCCCTGATTTCCAAGTTGCTTTCGCAATCTCCTTTGAATCGGTGATGCCTTGTCCCTTTATTGCATTTATAACAACAATACCGAATGCGAGTGATGCAAGAGCATCCATCGTGTTATACCCTTCCTTAAAGCCTGTTATAAATGCCAAGTCACTATAATCACCAGTTGGATTATTGAAGTGACCCATTGGTTTGACAATGGCTATGACAATTAACATGAATAAAAATAGTAAAAAGGCAGGGGTTAAATATTTGCCGATATAATCGAGAATTTTTGCTGGATTTAACGAAAAGTAATAGACAATTGCAAAAAATACAAAGCTAAATAACCCAAGATATAAACTACTATGTACTGGATTAATATATGGTTCAAAACCAACCACAAATGGGACTGTTGCTGTTCGTGGGATTGCAAAAAACGGCCCAATGGTTAAGTAAAGTGCCACAGCGAATACGACTCCAAATAACGGATGTACCCGACTAGCTATATCTCGTAGCCCGTTACTCCCGGATAAACCTATTGCTAATATCCCCATAAAAGGTAATCCGATTGCGGTTATAAGAAACCCAATTAATGCCGGCCAAAAATTCGTGCCAGCTAGTTGGCCCATTTGGATCGGAAAAATTAAATTTCCCGCACCAAAGAACATACCGAACAACATCGTGCCGATAATAGCGTATGTAGAAAATGATAATTTTTGTTGCATACTTGTGCTCCTTCTAGATGAATTTGATTTTTTATTCTAACACCTTTTTTACGGATTAGCTATAGCAATAAAATAAACTTAAGAGAACTTTGATTATTGAAGAATTTAGCTTCTTAATGATTATCCTAATATTGGAGCTGTTAGAACTCGCAAATTGAATATGTAAAAATAGTACAAGTCCAATTATTGGTTTGTACTATTTTTTATTATATTTCTTTACTGAATGAGCAAATTAATAAAAAGTAAACGAAGCTCGGACATTCACCATTTTAAACCATCATTGCTATCCTCCAATAATTCACCCTATGGTCAAACCCAATTGATAGGAGTAAACATGAATGAAATTAAAACATTTAATTAATGCTCTTGAAGTTGATATAAAACCTGATATAGCAGATTTCCCAATTAAAGGAGTGGCAGATAATTCTGGAGACGTGTCAAAGGATTACCTATTTGTCGCTATTAGTGGTTTTACATCGAATGGCCATGATTATATTGATGATGCCGTTAAGCGGGGGGCTTCTGTCATTGTAGGTGAAAAGGATTTTCATTCTTTACCGGTACCTTATATAAAAGTCGCCAATAGTCGGAAGGCGTTAGGAATTATTGCAAGTCAATTTTATCAAGACCCATCAAAAAATAAAATAATGATTGGAATAACAGGCACAAATGGAAAAACGACCACTAGTTTTATGATCAAACATATTTTAGAAAGTAACGGTTACACATGTTCTTTATTCGGTACGATTCAAAATATGATAAACGGTGAAGTGTTGGACAGTAGAAATACCACTCCTGGTTCTTTAGTGTTGCAAAGGCTTTTATCAGAAAGTAATGATGAAATCGTCATAATGGAAGTTTCATCCCATGGCTTATCCCAATTTCGAACTGAAGGGATTACCTTTGATATTTGTCTTTTTACAAATCTTGACCATGAACATTTGGATTATCATGAATCGATGGAAGATTACTTTCAAACAAAGTTAATGTTATTCGACTATTTAAGAGAAAATGGACATGCCATTGTGAATACTGATAATGATTGGGGTAAAAAGTTAGTTGGCAAATTAAAGGAAAAAAAAATCCTTGTGCATACGTTGGGACAATCTGAAAGCAATCAATTTCAAATACTCGATTTAAATATTAAAAGTGCCACCCTTGTCCATGTAGCAGAAGAAAAGGAAATAATTGAAATTTCATCTCCTATGATAGGTGTCCACAATATGTATAATACGATAATGGCGTATATCACAGCTAAATTGTTAGGAATTAAAAAGGAGTTCATTATTCAAGCCATTCAACAATTTAAAGGAGTCAAAGGGAGATTTGAAATTATATCCTTACATAATCGAGCTACTGTGATAGTGGATTATGCTCATACAGCGGATGCAATCTATCATTGTTTAACGACTGCCAAAAAATATGGTGCAAAACGGATTATCCATATTTTTGGCTTTCGTGGAGATCGGGATGAAAGTAAGAGAGAAGGGATTATAAAAGTTTCCACTGAACTAAGTGACCAATTTATTTTAACTGTAGATGATTTGAATACAGTTCCTTTAAATGAAATGATGGACATCTTAAATCAACTAAATAACGATTATGGGAACAATAAAGGGATTGTATTACCCGATCGAACGGAAGCAATCAAGTGGGCTATTGAAAATAGTGAACAAGGTGATTGGATTATCATTACTGGAAAAGGACATGAACAGTACAAACAATCATTTCGTATACCTACTCATTCAGATAAAGAAACGGTTTTATATATCGAAAATAGAGAAAAAAGGAGTAGTATGTAAGAGGGAAGCAATTGAGCTTGCCTCTTTTTTATCATGAACACGCTATTCTAGAACTTTTTTATATTTTTGAACGTCATAGTACAAAATTTGATATTTCCATAATTTGAAAACAAAGAGGAGGGATTGTTGAGTTTGAAAAAATTAATCATTACGGTCGCTATATTAATGGTTTTGGTCATTTGTATCGCCATAGTTGCTTTTCAAGAAGACGGTCAAACTACTTTATCGACACCAGAACAAATTTTTGAAGAACAAAAGGAAACAGAAAATCCATCAGCCGAGTTGGAGTTGGACCCATTACACCCCATTTTGACTGAGGATTCAATTGGTTATTCATTACAAAGTGACGAACTAAACATAACTTATAATAATGGGAAGAGTTGGACTACCGTTCCTGTTGCAATAAGCGATTTATTTTCAGGAGAATATAATGGGAATCAGCAAGAACTGATCGAAAATAGTTTTGTTCTTAACAAAGAAAGGGCTGCTTTTTTATATACCGATGGACAAAATTTGGCGAGTCAACGGGTTGTATTAAAATATTCCATGGATCAGGGAAATACATGGCAAGATGGAGTCGTTTCGGAACAGTTTCCAGTGTTACGTTTTCGGAAAGTAGCTTTTTTGAATGATCAATTTGGCTATGTCATTTTATCAGGAGACCGGACTATGTCACAAGAATATTCCGTCGTTTTTATAACGAATGATGGAGGAGTAACGTGGAAAGAAACGAATGACTCTGGTGTAACGCGCTTAATTTCAGATGGTGGATTTATCGATGAAACAACTGGTTTTTTATCCTTTGGAACGATTAATCCTGAAGAACCAGACTTTTATGTTACACAAAATAGTGGCGAGTCATGGACGAAATCGAACATTCAAATTCCAACAGAATTCAAACAAATTTTCGTTACCGCGGAAATTCCTTTTAAAGAAGATGACCATTTAGCTGTACTTATCAATCAAGGACCGAATGGTGATTATCAAGGTGGGAAAGTAAAAGGAAAATTTATCTCAACAGATAATGGTCTAAATTGGACATTTCAAAAGGAGGTAGTACCTTGTGAATAACAAAGGGAAAAGCATTGACGTTATAGCATGGGTACTATTCTTTTTGGCAATAGGTTTCTTTTGCTTGCAAGTAGGTTACTTTTTAGGCCATGAAAAATATCAAATTGAATATATTGATAATCGTTTATTTTACATAATCAACATTTGTTTTGTTATATGCTTATTTTTTGCTGTTGTATTGCTTCTTCGACTTAATAAAATATCACTTTGGTTTACTTTCATTATCGGGATTGTGTTGATTGCTGTGAATATCGGATTATGTATTTCGAATAACCAACAAGTTCGAAATATAGTCAGTATATCACCGGATTTTAAACATGTACTATCCATTAAAGAAGATCGAAAAGAAGGGGAGTCGATTTATTATCGGTCATCTTTTCTTATTTTTGCGCGGCCAACGGAAAAGTTACCGTATGAAATGAATGGAGAATTTAAAGTGGAATGGTTGGCTAATGATATTGCGGCTTTTACATACAAAGCAAAGAACCAAACCGTTCATCAATTTATTGCTACTTATGGTGATCGAAATAGCGGTTTATCTTATTATAATGTAGGTCCGGAAATTCAAGGGAAATGGCAAGGTGGAGACTTAGAAATGATAAGTGATACGGATGGTATAACGGTTATAGAAAAAAAGGGTATTACAGAGCGGTATGATTGGGATCATATTGTACAGTTTGGCACTTTGGCTATTGTGTTAATGAAAAATAATGAACCTGTTTGGACAATTGCTTTGGATACAAATTTTAAAGTGGAATCCGATTCTTCAAAATTTCCAACAAATGAAATTATTTTATATCGAGCAACTATGGAAGAAAATCAACCGATTCAAATGCAATTTAAAGGTCTAAATTAATATTAAGAACATCAATTTAAGTAAAAGAAATAAATGAAAAGTAAAAGGGAAGGGGTATATCCCTTCCCGGTAAAAGGACATTATTCGGCTGTAGGTTCTTCTTCTGTAGCGACTTCTTCTTTTTTATCCTTTGATAAAAACCAACCGGCTACTGCAATGGAGATTAATACAGCGTAGAAGATTAGTTTCCATTCCGTTGAATGGGCAAAATCATGAGATATAACTCCGATTTCTGGATGGCCTAATGTTAATACTGCAAGTTTGACACCAACCCAACCAACGATGGCAAAGGCAGCTATTTCAAGTCCAGGTCTTGAATGGAGTAGTTTTACAAAAAGGTTTGCAGCGAATCGCATTATGATTAACCCTATAAAACCACCTATAAAGATAACGAGGAATTTTCCTCCGTCCATTCCACCAATTTGAGGTAGAGTTGTATTTGGAAGCGTCATGGCTAGAGCAACTGCTGCTAAAATGGAGTCGATCGCAAAAGCGATATCAGCTAACTCGACTTTTATAACTGTTCCCCAAAAACCAGATTTTTTCTTTTCTTTTTCATCAGTTTCTTCTTCTTTCTTTTTAAAGAAAATTTTCCTTACAATGTGGTTAATGGCGATGAATAAAAGATATAATGCTCCGAGTGCTTGAATTTGCCATACATCGACAAGAAAAGAAATGATAAATAATGAAGCAAAGCGGAAAATAAAAGCACCGGCTAACCCATAAAATAGGGCCTTTTTCCTTTCCTTTTCTGGAAGATGTTTCACCATAATGGCTAAAACGAGTGCATTATCCGCTGCTAGTAACCCTTCAAGTCCAACTAAAAGTAGTAATACCCAACCGTATTCCAATAATAAAGATATATCCAATTTTAATTCCCCCTTAATTTATAATCCAACTATTTATAAAAAACATAAGTGATTACCAATTAACATTAAGCTTCATCCATTCCAACTCCGTTCATTTGAGAATGTTTACTTTAAAAAACAAAAAACCTTTATCTCGTTAGATAAAGGTTTTAAAAAAATAAAAGACCTTTACCGTTACAGAGGTAAAGGTCTTGCTAACAACAAGTTCGTTGCCAACAAAGCCGAGAAGAACTAAATCTTCCGTAATGACGACTTCGCTGTTAAAGCTACTCCCCTTTAGGAGAACTATTCATATTGATTAAATTTAATATACAAAATTTTGCTACTCTTGTCAATGTAATATAAGTAACGAAAATCAAGGAATAGCTAGATTTTACAAAAAAGTAAAATAGTTAATACTACATCCACATTATTCTAGAAATAAATAGATACAATATGTAAAGAATAAGAATAAATATAATTTAAAGGTGTGTATGTAAATGATTAAGCAACTATTATTCTTATTCGGTATACTTTTTAGCGTTTTTACACCTACGCAAATTGTTAAGTCAAATGAAGTAGAAAAACTATATGTTACTACAGAGGATATTATCTTAGATATAATATTTCCAACTGTTGATAAAAGAGTATTAAGGGAATATGGTAAGAATTCTCTTTTTGATTGGCAGTGGAAGGGAATTGTTGATATCTCTTATGAAGAAGATCATTCGTATGATGTTACTATAAAAATAGAAATTCCTTCGAATAAAATTGAAGATTTTAAAGAAGATATTGTTCAGGTTAAAATTTCCCCATCTTGTGATAGTGACAAAATAAATAAGCAAAAATGTAATCATGGATTTACTATTGAAATATTGAAATACGAACACGTAAAACAATAGTTATTCTCAACAATACCGATATGTTAATCTATATCTCTAGACTAAATAAGTAATTATACTTATGAATTAGTTAACTAAACATATTAAAAGCTCCCGTAATAACGGGAGCTTTTAAATTCATATATTTAAATAATTGTTACTTTAAATTTTCAGTAAAGAACGTTTCCAACTTGTCAAATGGAATTAAATCCGTTTTTTCGTATAAATCAATATTGTTGCTGTTGCTGTGACAAAATATGTACCTTTAATGTTATTGTAGATGGTGTACAGCAAATTGAGTGCTGAAGTGAATTGAAAGGTGACATTTTTGATTATAAATCCATAATACAAGTCTATGAATGGGGGATCTCTATTTTATTCGATTTATGAACATCCTCCGTGCCAGCTTCTAATGCAGTTTTGTAATAGTTACATTTATGGTCAATGAGTTCTAATGTTTTTTTCAATTCTTCCATTTGTGCCTCAACACTAGCTTTTCTTTCTATAAACATGTCATATCTTTGTTGCAATGTTGAATCCCCATCAGAACACCAATCAATGAAGTTTTTAATCTCCTTAATCGGCATACCTGTTGATTTTAGACATTCTATCACTTTTAAAGCTTCGATATCGGATTCTTTAAACATCCTTATGCCGCTAGATGTCCGTTCCACAAAAGGCAAAAGTCCCTCTTTATCGTAATAACGTAATGTATATACGGTAAGATTCAATTGTTTTGCAACTTCGCTTATTGTATAGGTATTCATTTTGCTATTCCCTTTCTACGTTGATAGACTTCGAGTTAACTCTATCTTGTTTAAAGATTGTATCAGGCTACTATCTTAATGTCAAAGACAGGTTATGATGTCTTATATCCATTTTTGAAGGAAAATATAGGCTAGAGATTCTAGAGGGAATACTTTGCATCATGAACTTAGATACACGGTTATTCTTGTGATAAATACATTGTTTTTCTCAAATCTAATTTTGATATATCATAACTCGACTGAACTAAATGTAACATTTTTTGATAATCTTCAACTCGTAAATCTAGAGGAGTCTCTATAAATAATTGCTCGTGTACATAAGATTCAAGAATATATAAACAGCCATCTTTTAAATCTACTAAATCCATAGCAAATTCCTCAAATATCGTTCTATCTTCCTCTGCTAACTCCTCATCTGAAAGAATATAAATCTTAATTAGATTTTTGTACTCTGCCAGTTCTTCTTCTTCCATTATTCTAAAGGGGAGTAGTTGTTTTTCGGTATCATTTAAATTTCTTCTTAAGTCTTCAATGATAAGGTATCCCATTGAAACACTGTTTTTAACAATCCTGAATATTTCTATATTTTCCATTCTAATTAAACGTCTATAATGAATCACCAATCAAAACTCCTTAGTAAATAAACTAGGAATATTATAACTGTTATTGATTGGGATTGGGGCATTTTAGATATGGATTTTTTCACGGTTATGAATCGCTATGAGTGGAGAATTAAAAAATTCTTTTTTTCCAGGAAACAAACTTGAATAACAAAAACCTTCAGATTGTATTATTCTGAAGGTTTATCGACAGTTAAAATATTTTCTAAAGGGTAAATATGTTTAATTTATTGTTTCTTTAAAGGCTTTTCTTCCTGAGGTTAATTTTTCTATTTTAATATTAATTTTGCCGATTGTATCATGATCTAATTTTATATTCCCATTTTGTTGAAGCTTCTTCCATGCCTTTACATTTTTTCGATATAATACTTCTGAAAAGTGATAAATATCAATATCCTTCTCCAAAGCAACTTGATAAGTTTGGGTAATTTCTTTTTTCATTTCTTGAATGACTAATTCCTTTATATTGTTCGAGGTTAAATTTTCTTCAAAGCTTGCCAAAGTGCCATTCAAACCAATATTTATATCGAACTTTACATCATTCCCATTAACATTCGGCACTACATTTACATTAATATTTCGGAGAGTTACAGTTAAATATTTATTTTTGTATTGATTTGTAATTTCTCCTCGTTTTGTTTCATTACTCATCCATTGAAGACCGCTAACATCTTCGTTTTTAATAAAACCTTTAAATCCTTTTGTTGTTACAACTCCGACTCCATTAATTTTAATGGTAGATTCAGTACCTTTTTGTGTTTTCCAATCCTTTTTCAATGTTATATATGGAATGTTCGCTTCGTGACCAGGCTCATCCAAATCTATAATTAATCTTCTGATATCAATTGGGTCAATAAAAGATTCCTGTTCATATGAATTTAAAGGGTCGCCTATAACAGTTAAACTGATTCCTTTATTGAGAACTGGAACAGTAATCAAGAATTGATCTAAAGGTTGATCAGTACAATATACCCAAATATTGTAACGAGTATCAGTATAGCGGGTTAGAGTATTGAGAACAGAGTTCACGCGTCCTTGGTTTAACGCTTCTTCACTAAAAATTAAAAGGGATAAATGTCCCCAATAAACCCTTTCATCTATTGCATGATAAAGCTTGAAAAGAGCTTCATCAAATGTTTTTCCTGAAGCAGATGATACTTGTGACTGCATCCCATCGATAGTAGATTGCTCAGTTTTTGCGATGGTTGCAAAATTAATTAGTTGAATCCAAATGACATATTCATCATTTTGATAATCTACACCTACACCGTAAGCATAATACATGCGTTCATTTTCATTTAAATCCCAACAGCCAGCTAATAAGATAAGTGGTAGTATGAGGATGATAAAATATTTTTTGTTCATCGATTATTACCTTCGTTGTTACGTGTTTTATCTTGGGCTTCTAAGAAATCGGGTCTTTTTCTATACTTATACTTGGCAACTCTAAACAACGTCTGTTTCACATTATCCCAACTTAAATCTGCTGTAATATTTATATAAGGGATGCCGAAAACACGTATGTTTGCTGTATATAGAAGCAGAAAAAATAAACTAATGAAGAATCCAAACAAACCAAAAAATGCTGTTAAAAGAATGCAGAAAATACGTAAAATACTTATTATTGATTCTAATTCCCGATTAACAACGGTGTAAGAAGCAATTGTTGCAGTTGCAATTACTACGACCATTGCAGGGCTTGTAATACCTGATCGAATCGCCGCATCACCTATAATTAGTCCTCCAATGACGCCAATAATTCCGCCAATTTTAGTAGGAAGCCGCAAGCCAGCTTCTCGAAGTATTTCAAACATAAGAAGAATTAATAGCATTTCTAATACTGCTGGAAATGGTAAACCTTGATTTGTCATAACAACCGTCGCAAGTAATTGTAATGGCAATTGATTTTGGTGAAAAAGTGTTAAAGCAAGCCAAAAGGCGGGAAGTGCTACTCCGAGTAATGTACCAATAAGTCGAAGGCCTCTTGCAAAAACACTATATATACCCGCGACTTCGAAATCCTCTCCCGCTTTTAATAAATAGAAAAAATTGACCGGTGTAATAGTGGCATATGCTACAGTGTCCACTAAAATTACGTATCTTCCCCTCAGCAATGACTGGACCGCAAACTCTGCAGTTCCTGTATAGTTTGATGTAGGAAAAATCCAGTTTTTTTTATCGACAAATTCCATTAAAGAGTCACCGCTTATAATGATATCTGTATCGATTTCTAGAAATCGTGTTTTTAATTCTGTTAGAATATCTTTATTTGCAATATCATCAAAATAGAGAAGCGCAATTTTCGTTTTACTTCTTCTACCTATTTCAATTTTTTCAACACATAATGAATTTGTGGGCAGACGTTTTCGTATAAGGGCAATATTTGTAGCAAGGTCTTCGATGAAATTATCTCTTGCCCCTTTTACCATTACTTCCATATTTGTTTCTTCGATTGAACGATTGGGTTTTCGTGCAATATTGCAAGAATAAAGAAGCTCATTATCTTCGAAGAAAATTAGGAGATTGCCACTAAATGCAGATGTAATAACGTCCTTCTTATCAGTTAATTTCTTTAAATTGGGGATAGGTAATTGCTTAATTTGTTCTTCTGTAATTTGATTTGTAGAATTTTTATAAAGTTTTTCTATATTCGGAAGAACAAGAGTATATAGCAGCTGTTCGTCGACCATTGAATCGCATTTGATCAATAAAACCTTCGATTGCTGAAAGGTCATTTCGTTAAAAATAATATCTTCAGATTTCTCGAATAGTTGCTTTAATTCAAAGTGCTTAAATGAAGAATGTCCAGATGTGTCCATTTTAAGATTCACTACTTTCTGTTTTGTTTTTTGGACTTCGGACTTTGTTTTTATTTTGTCTATTAGAGATAAGGGCAACAGCACCTATAAGAAGCGATAAAAGTAAGAAATAAACGAATGTAATAATTAAAAAATCATGGGTATTTAATTTGAAAAATAAATTATCATCCAATAAGTAAAGGATTAAATTGATGATGAAAAAGGGTGGCATCATGTAAGACCATATTTTTTTACTGTCTTCAGTTATATTTAATATGTCCGCAGCAATAAATAATAATAACCCCACGCGTATAAATGTTCCTGTTAGCCATTGATAAATCGATAAAAAATCCATGTGAGTAATGAATGCACCAATTGAAACTAGACCCCATTCTTCAAAGGCCGGATAACGCTGTTTTGCTGCTTCTTCTGGTCCAAATAGAGTAATCGCCCCCATAAGCGGTCCCAAAGTTAAACCCATCAAAATAAATAGCATAATCGCAAGATGATACCATTTCATTTTTTGTTTAAAATAATGATGAAGAAAAAGTAGTAAAAATAACTCAATAAAACCGGATGCAGGGAAAAAAATGCTTTTTGCTATTGGTGTAAACCCATTTTCAAATAAAGGAAGTAGATAACTATAGTCTTTAACTTGTAAATTCGTAATGGCCACAAAAAAACCAAAAATGACAACAAAAAATAATACAAACCCATTCACAATAACAATCGTTAAAATATTTTTAGAAACGAGTAAAAAACAAAGGATGATATAAATCGTTAATAAAAAGATTGGAGGGGTTTGTGGTAAAAAGGTGGCCGATATCCAAAGAATGGTTTCACGCATCGTAAAGGCAGCTGAAATTAATAAAAAAATAACGATGCTATACAATAGTATTGTAGATCCAGTAGGACCGATTTTTTCTCTCAACCATTGTTTCATCGGTTGCTGATTTGATTTATTTTGAATGTAAATAATTAAAAATAACAATGGGAAAATGATGAAAGCGGCTAAAATTACGGAAGCCCATCCGTCTCTTTTTGCTGTTTCTAAAATAGGTGGCAAAATTGTTACGTGATTTTTTAATCCGATGAAGGTCATTACTAAAAATACGACATGTAGCAAACTAATTTTTCCCATATAAATCCCCTTAAAAACGATAGTATTAACTCTTAGTTTTGACATAATATTGGGGAATTAGTATTAAAATGAGAAACTTGGAAAACGAACTTTTTTCACATTTTCTGCATTAAATATGAAATTGTAGCATTTGAATCTTATGAGGCTAAACTGAGGAATCGAGATAAACCATTAGAAGATCACTCAGAGGCATAATGAAAATGAAATGATAGTTGAAGGTAAAGAACGCAAATCTGTCATCACTCAAGTTTCTACTGTTTGATTTTTTACAAGAAGCAGAAGGTAATGAAAAAGCTGTGGATTGAATTGTTATAAGTCAATAAATACTATTGACTTTTTATTTTTAACATCACATATACCTAAAGGGGTATTTTTATATGGAGAGATGCAGTACGTTAAGTAGGACAGTTTTTCTTTTCCTTTACAAAATATTAAAGTGAAGTTAAAAAAGAAAGTTTAAAATGAAATCTATCAATAAAGTTATGTTTTTCCAATGTCCATTTTCCTTGCAAAAAAGCAGTGGATACTTTATGTTCGATTGACATTATAGAAGTTCATGTTAGTTAATCGATGAGCATTAGCATATTCCTGCATGGATTAAGAAAATGTGTAAGGATGGCTATATCAGTCACGATTGGTACATTGATTGGTAGTTTTGGGTCATTACAATTAAGCGAAGTTCAAATAAACATTGTTTACGGGATATTAGCATTACTTTTTATTCCTAAAAAACAAATTGATGATATACCATTAGATGAAGTGAGCTTTAGTAAGCCGTTAGCAGCTAGTTTAGCATTTATTGTTGGAATTGGTTCTGGTGTAGTAGGAGCGGGTGGAGGATTTTTGTTGGTTCCGATTATGTTATTAATTCTTAAAATTCCTACACGAATGACAATTGCATCTGCTTAGCCATTACCTTTATATCTTATATAGCAGGATCCATTGGAAAAATATCAACAGGACAAGTATAATATTTAATTGCTTCTATAGTGATTATCGCTGGAATTTAGCAGCTCCTCTTGGGGCGAAAATCAGCAAAAAGGTGAATACAAAGACATTACAAGGAATGTTAGCAGTTTTAGTTTTAGGGACAGCAATTAAATTATGGGTGGATATTTTATAATAAATGAATAAACTGGGGACGTAATTTTATCCGGTAGTTTTGTCTAAGTTTTAGGACAAGAACTCCCGGATTTTATATGTTAGTGATAGGAACTTACAAAGCTAATTGAATCTCCGATGCATTCAATTGGGAAAAATAAAAAACGAATACACTTAGCATAAAATGATTATTTGATAAGGTGTTGTTTGAGCTGGGATACTTCTTGTGGAAGGTCCATAGATAACAATTAAATCGCGGTTTGCTGGATATTTCGAAAAGAATTGTCCATTTGTTAATAACATTTGCGTAAAGCTGGATAAATTTAATTGTAATTGTCCATTGCTACTGATCAATTGGTTATTAAAATAATCTACTTTCACATTTTGATTTGGGTTATCCTTTACCATTACAAGTGCGTGATATTGGGGAGGATAAATAAGGATAGTAGGTAAGTCTCCATCATAATAGCCTGTTACGCGGTCACCTTCAACAATCATTTCATGCTCTACGAAATAAGTTGAGGGAGTAACAACAAAGTTTACTACTGCACCCATCTCATTTTGAACAGTAAATAATTTAGTACAACCTTCATTTTCTCCATTTTGCCCTGTAAAAAAATCACTAATGGCCGTAACCGTTCCATGAAATGAATAAAAATTTGTCATTTTATACCTCCAAAATTGTGGGAGTAATTCTGGTTTTAGCCAACTAGATGGAATAGGTTACTGCTTTTAATATGAAAGGCGGGGGAATGTTTGTTCTTTTAAGAGTTGGTTACTTCCATGTAATACATCCCAAATCGTTATTTTCTTAGATAGTATATGTACAAAAGGAATGAATGGGTTCTTTAACTGATCTTTTCCCAATGATTTAATATTTTGTTGTTTTCATTTAGTATAGTAGTAAATGGAAATTAGAAAAGGAGATAGGGAAGAAATGCAGTATATAATAACAGCTTATGATGGCGCGGATGAGAAAGCAATCGAAAGAAGATTAATGGCTAGAGAAGCACATTTAAAATCAGTTGAAGAAAGAGTAAAAGAAGGTCAGCATTTATATGGTGCCGCAATTCTTGATGATAATGGAAAAATGAGAGGATCGATGATGGTAGTCGATTTTCCATCAAGAGAGGAGTTGGAAAATTGGTTGAGGGTCGAGCCTTACGTTGTGGCGAATGTGTGGCAGAAAATAGAGATAAAGCCTTGCAAGGTAGCGCCTATCTTTATGGAACTTTATGATTGAAGTAACTTATGACGTTTGTAAAATCGAAAAATTAATGTCCTTCACATATCCGAGGCTTTTCAATAAGGAAAGCTTCTTTTCTAATTTATTTTGCCATTATCCTAACGGTGGATGCTTGTTATTGGTTTTATAAAATTTAGAAAGAGTTTTTACAGTATACGAATATAGGTAAATTGTAAAATAGGGATAATTAAAATTATGTTAATAGAATCTAAGGAGTTAATTTATAATGATGTATTCAATTGTTTTGTTTGTACTAGCAGGGTTAGCAGAAATCGGTGGTGGATATTTAATCTGGCTATGGTTAAGAGAAGGTCGAGCATTTTATTGGGGGATCTTTGGAGGATTAGCTTTGGTTATTTATGGTGTTATCGCTACATTTCAAGCTTTTTCGTCGTTCGGTCGAGTTTATGCAGCTTATGGAGGAGTATTTATCGTATTATCTGTTTTATGGGGTTGGGGCATCGATAAAAAAACACCTGATTTATATGATTTTATTGGTGCAGGTATATGCTTAGTTGGTGTTTCAGTCATGTTATTCGCACCACGCCAGTAAAACCTAGATTATGGTAAGGTAATAAGTATGGGCCAAACAAACTTTAAAATCCAGTAAATTATTTGATTTTTATTCGGTGTTGACAAGCTGCGCGGCATCAAACAGCATGACAGGAAAACTAATGTGATAGGCTGATTAGTTAATGTTTATACATTTCTATCTTTGTTAACAATTGAATACAGGAACAAAAGTTCGTATAATTAAATTAACATCTTTTGTTTGTCAGCATGATGATTTTATTTTTTTATAAAAGAGTATATTTATCACAACATTCTAAAAATCCGTTTATTATTGAAGATAATAGACAGAAGAAAGCTTGGGAAATTGCAGGCACTCAAATTGTACATATTAACAATTCAAGCAAGCGTAGCATTAAAATTAGAATTAATAGGGATATATTAAGTAAATTAAAAAGCTAGCTAAAGAAAAACAAATATTTATAAATGATTTAATAGAACCTGAAATTATTAAAATCCTGAAGAATAAAGTCAATACGATAATAAAAACAAAAAAAGGAACGCGTTGAATTTAGAACAACATTTAACGAGGATCTTATCAATCAAATAAAACAGTGGGCTAAAATGAACAATATGACCATTAGTGATATTGTTGAACAAAGTATGTTGAATTACTTAAAAAATCAAGTAAGAGGAGGATCCTTAAGTGGATTCTTTTTATTTTAAATAATTTTAGTTTACATAATATGAATTATATGAAGTTGTGTTTCATTTCAAAAGTATACTTATAATAGTGAGACTGAATCAAAAATTTTGTTCAAAACTCAAGTTTTTAAATTATCTAAGCTGCTTTTAATAAAATTTATCTTAGTTCGGTTTAAACTGACTTAGAAGATTTTATATCCGATTTATAACACTTTTATGAATTTATAAATCGCTAAATTTAAAGCTTACTATTAAAATATTACTTTTTACTTTTTATTTTTGTATTACTATTTTCATTTTTAACATTTACTATTCCTTAAATGTACAAAATTTTACTATTTCTTTTACAAAATCTCTACTTAAATTCTGCTGCAGTATTTTCATATCAAAATCGCAATATATTTATCCTTTTCTATACGGTTTAATTTTGCCCCTGCACGTTTATATTTTATTTACAGGGCAAAATTTTTATTGTAAGCGTATTATTGTGCAACTCACTCGATATTAGAAAATCTTGCTAGATCATTTCGGTTCCCTATCGATACCAGGATATCTCCTCTATGAATCGATTCTTCTGGTGAAGGTGTTATAATGATTTCTCCATTTCGTAAAATTGCAATGACACTTATATTGAACTTGGCACGTAAATCAAGCTCCTTCAAACTTTTACCAGCCATTTTATTAGGGATCATTAATTCTTCTATATTATATTCCTTTGATAATTCAATATAATTCAGCATATTTGGGGAAAGAAGTTGGTTTGCTACGCGCTCACCCATATCCCGTTCAGGATAGATGATCCAGTTTGTGCCTATCGCCTCTAAAACTTGACCGTGTCGTTTACTTATAGCTTTAGCAATCACCTTTTTGACACCAAGATTTTTAAGAAGCATAGCTGTTAATATGCTAGCTTGAATATCATCACCAATGGCGACAATCACACAATCAAAATTAGATATGCCAACGGAATTAAGGGCTTTTTCTTCAGTAGAATCTGCAATGATACCATGTGTAATGTATTTTTCAGCATCTTCAACTCTCTCTTCATTTAGATCAATACCTAAAACTTCTTGGCCAGCTTCATATAACCTTCTAGCAATACTCGTTCCAAATCTCCCTAATCCAATTACAGCATATTGTTTTTTGGCCATATTTGTTCACTCCTATAGTAATTTCCCAAAATTATTTTTCCCATTGGTTGTTCGTAAGATTCAATTGTTTTTATAGTAATTCCTATTTTGGGTCTAACAAATGGTTGGAAATAATGAAACGTAAGTATGGTTAATATATTAGTTTGCTATTAGTTGAATAAATCATTCAAAGTACTGCAAAATGCAATTTTATACCATCTTCTTAGATAAATAAGTTTTTCCATGTATTATATTTATTATTCGAATTGTATTATTTAATCCAAAACCTAATCGATTGTTTCCGTATATTTCGTAGGAATTCTTTATCTTCATGTAGTCAATAAAATTAGTATATTTTAATTAATTATGTCGCTATCAATTTAGAAATTTCCTACCACCCTTTTGACACGTTTCTCCTATTGTTCGGTGTTTAATATATACATTAATATTTATCTTAAAATATTAAATTTTATATATATTCTTATATCTGACTCGTTATTTTACTTCTTAATCATTTGTCAATACTTAATAATTTAAAAAAATTCTACTTTAATTCATATCGATGGAAACCTATTTGTTAGGCATTTTGTAGCTTAATTTTATCGTTTTGCACTATAATTTCTCTATTATTCTCAAATCTTTTTGAAAATATAAAATTTTTTTGAGCAAAAAGTATTGCAATTTTGTGAACGAGTAAATACAATGAAACTTGTAAAAACTATTAAAATAGAATTTTACGAACATGATGTAGTAAAAAAGGACAAAAAGGAGGATGTGTATGGCAGGAAATCAAAATCAGACACCAATTGATTATGACAAAATTGCGGAATTGCAATCTTTTAAGCAATTATCAAAGAGGAAAAATAAATTTTTATGGACTCTTACAGCTATTTTCCTAATTATTTACTTGCTATTGCCAATTTTGACATCATTCACTGAAATTTTACATCAAAAAGCCATTGGTGAAATTACTTGGGTATGGATTTACTCTGCAGGTCTATTTGTTATGACGTGGGCACTAGCACACTTGTATGTATCGAAAGCAAACTCTTACGATAAAGAAGCGAAAGCAATTATTGAGGAGTACGAAAGAGGTGTCAATAAATGAGTGCAACTGCTGTAATCATGTTCTTAGCGATTGTCGGGTTAACATTAGCTATTACTTGGTGGGCATCAAGAAGAACGAGTACTGCTAGCGATTTCTATACTGCTGGTGGAGGCTTAAAAGGATGGCAAAACGGGCTAGCTATTTCAGGAGACTATTTATCTGCTGCCTCTTTCCTTGGTATTGCTGGATCGATTGCTTTAACAGGTTTTGATGGTTTCTTCTTCTCATTAGGTTATTTAGTAGCTTACTTAGTTGTTTTATACATCGTAGCAGAACCATTACGTAACCTTGGTAAATTTACTTTGGCAGATATGATTTCTGCTCGTTTTGACGCTAAAAAGGTTCGTGGAACTGCTGCTTTAAGTTCAATTGTTATCGTATTATTTTATATGATCGCACAACTTGTTGGTGCAGGTGCACTTATTCAATTATTATTAGGTATTGATTATTGGATGGCGGTACTACTTGTAGGATTTATGATGACAATCTACGTTCTATTTGGTGGAATGACTGCAACTTCTTGGGTACAGATTATTAAAGCATGTTTATTAATGTTAGGTACAGTTATTATTTCATTCTTAGTATTAGCAAAATTTGATTTCAACATCTTAACGATGTTCTCAGAAATGACGACGGCGACGGATGCTGGACAAGCTTATTTAAATCCAGGTTTAAAATATACTAACGGGATTGATACAATTTCCATGTTAGTCGCTTTAGTATTAGGTACAGCTGGATTACCGCATATTTTAATGCGTTTCTTCACTGTAAAAGATGCTCAAACTGCCCGTTCATCTGTTATTTGGGCTACTTGGATTGTAGGTATTTTCTATGTGTTAACAATTTTCTTAGGATTTGGTGCTGCTGCATTCGTTGGGAAAGAAACAATTGTAGAAGCAAATGCTGCTGGCAACATGGCGGCCCCACTTCTTGCTCAAGCATTAGGTGGAGATATTTTATTCTCCTTTGTATGTGCGGTTGCCTTTGCGACAATTTTAGCCGTAGTAGCGGGATTAGTATTATCAGGTGCCTCTGCCCTATCCCATGATATTTACGGTCAAATTATTAAAAAAGGTAAAGTTACGGAAAAAGAGCAAGTTATTGCTGCTCGTGTAGGATCTATTATTATTTCTGTTGTTTCTATTGTTTTAGCACTAGGAGCACAAACGTTAAACGTAGCATTCTTAGTATCTTTAGCGTTCTGTATTGCCGCATCTGCAAACTTACCAGTAATTATTTATACAATTTATTGGAAACGTTTCAATACAACTGGTGCAGTAACGGCAATGTTAACGGGTTTAATTTCAGCCTTAGTTCTAGTAGCGGTATCTCCAAACGTTTGGAGTCCTGAAGCAGGAAAAGCAATTTTCGTTGGAGATCCATTAATATTCTTAACGAACCCAGCGATTGTATCTGTTCCTCTAGGTTTCTTAGGTGGATGGATTGGAACTCTATTATCGAAAGAGACAGATGAAGCGAAATACCGTGAAGTAGAGGTAAAAGCTCAAACTGGTATTTCCGTTCATGATGTATCACACTAATAATCTAAACCTCGAGTTTTCAAGACTCGAGGTTTTTCTTTTCCTCCCCTTTCCTTTCATTGTTCTTTTAGATAAAATAATAGTTAACAAAATGAATATGAGGTGAATTAATTGGCTATATCAAAGGCAAAGAAAAAACGATTGAAAATGATGCGTCAACATGGTAAAGATGTGACGATGTTAAGAGGACAATCGTACTTTAGTACCCATGAACGAAAGACTAAAACAAAACTAGAAACGTTAGAAAAAGGATTTAAAAAACATAAAAGGCATTTCCGTGAAGAGCAAGGTCAGCAAATGGAAATGTCTTTTATGTTTTTTATTTAGAAATCTTCCTATTTATTAATAAAAAAGATATGTGAAAGCATTGAACTTTCACATATCCTTTTGAGTGATTAATTATTTTCTTTCGTTTCATGGGGAATGACTTTTACAAGCGTTAATTCACCATCATTTGAAACGTCGATCTTCAAGGAGCCGTTTGAATAGCGATCGGCTCTTGTTAATGATTTAACTTCAATCGTTTCTTGAACATTATTGTTAGTTTCCAATAATATTGAATCGTCGTTTTTCACGACTTTAACAGTATAAATACGATGAGGATTTGCTTTTAATTCTTTTAAAACGACAACTCCCCGTTTTGCTCTTGAACTTTTCTCTACTTCTGAAACGCTCATACGTTTGACTGCTCCGCGATGTGTGACGATGATAACGTCTTGTTTATCTTCTGATTCTAATGGATTTACCGAAATAAGGATATCTTCATCTTTTAAGTTAATACCTTTTACACCACCCGTTTTGACACCGGTAACTGGGATTTCCTCAATATCAAATCGTAAGCTATAACTTAAATAACTTGTAAGTAATAGCTCAGTTTCAGTTGTCACTAGACTAGCAAAAATCATTTCATCGTTATCTTTAATGTTCATCGTTTTTATCGGTTTAGAATAACGTGTAACGGAATAATCAGCTAAAGCAGAGCGTTTAATTTGGCCTTCTTTAGTGGCAGTAAGAATAAAGGCGTTTTCTTGTTCAAACTTCTCAATACCAATTGCTTCAATAATTTCTTCGTCTTTATCAATAGGAACAATACTTGAAATATGTTGTCCTAGATCCTTCCAACGAATGTCTGGTAATTCATGAACAGGCTGATAAATGTAATTCCCTTTGTTTGTGAATAACAATAGATGATGCTGAGTATTTAAAGTTTGTTCAAACAATAAGTAGTCAGAGTCTTTCATTGCAAAATCTTGACCGTTGGAAGCGGCGTGGGAACGGGTACTTGTACGTTTCACATAACCGTCTTTCGTTACCGTAACAACTACTTCTTCACTTGGAACTAACACATCCAATGTAAGCTTAATTTCTTCGATTTCAGCTTGAATACTAGAACGACGAGGTTCCTTAAATTTTTTACGAATTTCGGTTAACTCCGATTTGATGACTTTGATTAATTGTTTATCGTTATTCAAAATATCATTCAATTCTGTAATTGATTTTTGCAGTGTTTCTTGTTCGGCACGAAGGTCTGTAATGTCAGTATTTGTTAAGCGATAAAGCTGCAAACTAACGATAGCCTCTGATTGTACTTCTGTAAATCCGAATTGTTTTTCTAAATTCGTTTTCGCATCCCGTTTATCTTTCGAAGAACGGATTGTCGCAATGACTTCATCCAAAATAGAAATCGCTTTAATTAAACCTTCAACAATATGTAAACGATCTTTTGCTTTTTGAAGGTCGAATTTGGAACGCTTGATCACTACATCCTTTTGGTGCGCGATATAAGAATCTAACATTAAAGGTAAAGTCATCATCGTTGGACGACGATTATGAATTGCAATCATATTAAAATTATAATTTATTTGCAGTTCAGTCGATTTATATAAATAGTTTAATATACCTTGACCTTGTACATCCTTTTTCAGTTCAATGACAATACGAAGTCCAGTACGATCAGACTCATCTCGAATATCTGCAATACCTTCTAAACGTTTATCGATTCGCTGCTCATCTATTTTTTTCACTAAATTCGCTTTATTTACTTCATAAGGCAGTTCTGTAATGACGATTTGTTCTTTACCGCCTTTAATAGGTTCAACAGTTGCTTTAGCACGAACAATAATTTTGCCCTTTCCTGTTTCATAGGCCTTTTTAATACCTTCAACCCCTTGGATGATACCTCCTGTAGGGAAATCAGGACCTTTAATAACAGTCATTAGATCATCTACAGTACAGTTAGGCTTATCAAGTCGCATCAAAACAGCATCTAAGGATTCTGTTAAGTTATGGGGCGGGATATCCGTTGCATAACCGGCGGAAATCCCAGTTGAGCCGTTTACAAGAAGGTTTGGAAATCTTGCAGGTAAAACGGTCGGTTCCATATCTTGATCATCAAAATTTGGAATAAATTCAACCGTTTGTTTATTAATATCTCGAAGCATTTCTGCAGCTATTGCTGATAAACGAGCTTCAGTATAACGCATGGCAGCAGGTGGGTCACCATCAACGGAACCGTTATTCCCATGCATTTCAATTAACATATGGCGCATTTTCCAATCTTGACTTAAACGCACCATGGCATCATATACGGAAGAATCACCGTGGGGATGGAAATTACCAATAACATGACCGACCGTTTTTGCTGATTTTCTAAACGGTTTATCATTCGTATTTCCTTCATTAAACATCGCAAATAAAATACGGCGCTGTACCGGTTTCAGTCCGTCCCGAGCATCAGGTAATGCGCGGTCTTGGATAATATATTTACTATAACGACCGAACCGATCGCCCATCACTTCCTCTAGCGGTAATTCTTGAAATCGTTCGGTTGCCGTCATACTTCTAGTTCCTCCTCATGTTGGATGAATTCACTATCTAAAATATTCAAATCATCCTCCATACCAAAATCTACATTTGTTTCAATCCACTTACGACGTGGTTCAACTTTATCTCCCATTAATGTAGTCACACGACGTTCAGCCCTTGCTGCATCGTCAATTGTTACTCGGATTAATGTTCTTGTTTCAGGGTTCATTGTTGTATCCCATAATTGGTCTGCATTCATTTCCCCTAGTCCTTTATATCGTTGTAGCATGTACCCTTTTCCTACTTTATCAATGGCAGATTGTAACTCTTTTTCTGTCCATGCATATTCAATGACTTCTTTTTTGCCAGTTCCTTTTGATACTTTATAAAGTGGTGGTAAAGCAATATACACTTTTCCAGCATCGATTAACGGTCTCATATATTTATAAAAGAAAGTTAAAAGCAGTACTTGGATATGTGCTCCATCCGTATCGGCATCGGTCATAATAATAATTTTGTCGTAAGCAGCATCTTCTACATTAAAATCTGCCCCAACACCAGCGCCTATTGTATGGATTATTGTTGAAATTTCTTCGTTTTTCATAATATCGGATAGTTTTGCTTTTTCAGTGTTAATAACTTTTCCTCGTAAAGGTAATATCGCTTGAAATGAGCGGTCACGTCCTTGTTTCGCAGAACCTCCTGCAGAGTCACCTTCCACAAGGTATAATTCATTTCTTTTAGCATTACGTGATTGGGCAGGTGTTAACTTTCCAGATAAGATTGTACTGGACTTTTTCTTTTTACCTGTACGTGCATCTTCTCTAGCTTTACGAGCAGCTTCGCGTGCTTGTTGAGCGCGGATAGCTTTACGAACAAGGGAAGCGGATAATTCTGCATTTTCTTCTAACACGTAGAGCATTTTTTCAGATACAACACTTTCAACAGCGGAACGTGCTTCCATCGTACCGAGTTTACTTTTCGTTTGACCTTCAAATTGTAATAGATGTTCTGGAATACGAACTGAAACAACCGCAGAAAGACCTTCTCGGATATCCGTACCTTCAAGATTTTTTTCCTTTTCCTTTAGTAATCCTACTTTTCGTGCGTATTCATTAAATACACGTGTCATTGCAGATTTTGCCCCTGTTTCATGGGTACCGCCATCACGAGTTCGCACGTTGTTTACAAAGGATAAAATCGTTTCTGTATAGCCATCATTGAACTGAAACGCAAATTCGACTTCTATATCATCCTGTGTACCTTCTACGTATTTAACAGGATGTAGCACATCCTTTTCTTCATTTAAATAAGAAACAAAGGCTTCAATCCCGTTTTCGTAAAAATAAACGTCCGATTTCCCTTCACCACGTTCGTCAATCAGTTCAATTTTTAATCCTTTTAATAAAAAGGCTGACTCACGTAGACGTTCTGCTAACGTATCGTAATTATATTTCGTAACAGAGAAAATCTCTTTATCCGGTAAGAAATGAACATTCGTTCCTGTTTCTTTTGTCTTCCCAATTACTTCAAGGGTTGTAACCGGTTTCCCTCCATTTTCGAATCGTTGACGATAAATTTGACCATCACGGTAGATTGTTACTTCTAAATAGGCAGATAGAGCATTTACAACGGAAGAACCTACTCCGTGTAAACCACCACTTGTTTTGTAACCACCTTGTCCAAACTTACCTCCAGCGTGTAGTATCGTAAAAATAACTTCAGGCGTAGGTTTGCCCATCTTGTGCATACCTGTAGGCATTCCTCGACCGAAATCTCGAACACTTATAGATCCATCTTCATGGATTTTTACGATGATATGTGATCCAAATCCAGCGAGTGCTTCATCCACTGCGTTATCGACTATTTCATATACTAAGTGATGAAGGCCTCGACCATCTGTGGATCCAATATACATCCCTGGTCTTTTACGAACCGCTTCTAATCCTTCTAATACTTGAATGGCATCGTCATCATATGCGATCCCTGGCTGATTTATTGCCAAATCAAATCCCCTCCAAAATACAAACATCCGTTCTCTATCTTTTTTCAATCGTACTGACAAAAGCAAATTATGTCAAATGTCATAAGCTTATTTATTGTATCAAACTACTATCAATCTATACAAACAAACTTCAATTGAAATTATTTTAACGATATTTTGACAAATGAGTAAAGAAAAATCTATAGAGTAAAACTATTCATGATAAATTTTCTTTTTCCTTCTTATAAATCCATTTTCTTTCAAAATATTTTGTTATGATTAAGTATAATCCCTTTTATATAACTTGGAAATATATCTTCCGCATATAATAAAAAAGGTGTAATATTATGATTACAACTATTAGTACCAACTATTAATTTTGAAAGGAACAAGCTATGATTAATGCAATTATTTTAATTTGTGCTTATGTAATCGGGTCAATTCCTTCTGGCCTATGGATTGGCAAAATTTTTTATAAAACAGATATAAGAGAACATGGTAGTGGAAATTTAGGAGCAACCAACTCTTTTCGAGTATTAGGTAAGAAAGCAGGAACCGTTGTAACAATCCTTGATATATTAAAAGGTACTGCGGCAACATTACTTCCACTTATCCCTTACTTTAATGATTCGACGATTCATCCTTTAATTTTAGGAGCTATTGCAGTTGTAGGACATATGTTCCCACTCTTTGCAGGATTCCGTGGAGGAAAAGCGGTTGCAACATCTGGTGGTGTTTTATTAGGCTATGCTTGGCCGTTGTTTATCATTTTAGTGTTAGGTTTTTTAATTGCATTAAAAATTACAAAGATTGTTAGCCTCTCTTCAATGCTCGTATCAATCATTGCGCTTATTTATAGCATTATTTATGTGATTGTTACAGGAGATGTATCCTTACTGATTTTAGTCATCATTTTAACAGCATTTATTTTCTACCGTCATCGTGCCAATATTAAACGGATTAAAGAAGGTACTGAGCCAAAAGTAAAATGGATTTAATTAGCTTTTTACCTTATCTGAAAGGATAAAGAAGATGAATATTAAAATTTCTGAAGATGCATTACAGTGGTTTCAAGAAGAAATGGAAGCAAAAGAGGGGGACTATATTCGTTTTTATTCAAGATATGGAGGTTCTTCCCCATTCCACGAAGGTTTTTCCATTGGAATGAATCGTGAGGAGCCTCATGATATTGGAGCAGAAGTGATTGTACAAGGCATTCATTTCTATATCGAAAAGGATGATCTATGGTTCTTTAATGAACATGACCTATTTGTTGAAGTCAATAAAGAATTGGAAGAATTACAATATAGTTATTTGAAGTGAAAATTGCCATTCGATTATAAGTACACAAATTTTGGACCATGGGTAAAAAATCACTCATGGTCTTTTATTGCCCTTCAGAAACTTCTAGTTGTTCTACTTTGTAGATAGGAGGGTTCGATTCTAAAATTTCACTATACCAAATTTTTACTTTTTGGCTGGACTGAACCTGTTTAACAATCGATTTATTTTTAAAACTTAAAAATAATACTTCATCATATTTATTTAATAATTCATTTAAAGATAATTCTTTATCTTCGTATTGAAAATTTGAATCTTGAATTAATAAGTTTTTTCCTGAATTTTTTTCAAATAGAATGATTCCTTCTTCACTAGTACTATTTAGTACAATCTCTTCACTATTAATCCCCGATTCCGGACTACGGGAATTGTCACAGCTAATTAATAGAAATCAAACAAAAAACGACAAAAAAATCATACGAAATTTGATTTCCATAAGCCCACCTTCCTTCGAAACTTTCTAAATCGATTTGTTCACGGAAAAAGTAATTTAGTTTTAAGATTTTACTGACTATTTCCCTTCCATTTTATCATCTTTTCTAAAAGATACGTTAGAGTCCTCAAAAAAATAAACCCTTACGGATTGTTCGTAAGGGTTAAAAAATATTATTCATGCAACATGTTTCTTGCTTCTTGTATGTCTTTAACGGGTTTATGACAAGAATAGTTTTCACAAATATAGATCCAAGCCTTGTCCTCTCCCCTTTTATAATTGTTAATAAAGGGAGCAATCGACGCCAATTCATCGGTTTTCTTATTTACTAAATAAGTAATTTCCGGATAAAACTCCTGCAATAATTCGTCGACAAATAGTAGTTGATCATCGGATATCTCCCCTAAAATAACGATTTCCTTCCTTTTCATTAGCGTTGTTAAAAAAGCCATTAACATATAGGTATGACCCATCGGATAATTCTGAATCGAATAAGAAAAGGCAGAAAATATTTTATTTACTCTGTCTTCCAAATGGGCATTTCCTGTAAACCGCGCAAGTTTTAACATTTGCAAAGCAGCTACACTGTTTCCGGAAGGTAATGCCGAGTCATATACTTCTTTTTGACGAATTAATAAATCTTCTGCATCCTTTCCATAAAAGAAAAAGCCGCCCTTTTCATCATCCCAAAATAGTTCAATCATTTGATTAGTTACCCTTTGAGCTTTCAATAAATAATTTACATCGAATGTTGCCTCGTAAAGTTCAATATAAGCCCACAATAAATAAGCATAGTCATCAATAACACCAAGTTCTTTCACTTCTCCATCCCGGTACCGAATCATTAATCGGCCAGAAAGGAATAAATTTGATTCAATAAAATCAATAGCTTTTATAGCTTTCGTTAAATATTCCTTTTCTTGAAAAACACGAGAAGCCTTCGCTAATGCAGCGATCATTAGCCCGTTCCAAGAAGTAATGATTTTATCATCCTTATGTGGAGGAATTCGTTTTTTTCGATGTTCAAATAGGATTGTCCGCGCTTTTTCTAAACGTGCTAACAATTCTTCTATATTCATACCATTTTGTTCAGCTAACTGGGGTAAAGACACTTCAATTAAATTTGGAATGTTTTTACCTTCAAAGTTGCCATCTTCGGTAATACCATAGGCTGCACAATATAATGTACCAAGCTGACCCCCTAATAGAGTTAAGATTTCTTCATAACTCCACACATAATATTTACCTTCTTCTCCTTCTGAATCTGCATCTTCAGCAGAATAAAAGCCACCTTCTGGAGAGGTTAAATCCCTTAGCACATATCGAATCGTATCTTTCGCAACTTTTTTAGCGTCCTCCGATTTAGTCACTTGATAACATTCAGTATAAGCGATTGTTAGCAGGGCATTATCATATAACATTTTCTCAAAATGGGGGACTAAAAATTCTTCGTCGGTAGAATATCTTGCGAAACCAAAACCGATATGGTCATAGATACCCCCTCGTTCTAACCCATCTAATGTTTTCACAACCATGTTCAATGCTCTTTCATCTTTTGTATAGTAATAATAACGAAGTAAAAACATATGTTGATGGGGTGTTGGAAACTTCGGAGCAGTTCCGAAGCCTCCGAACGTTTCATCAAAAGTACTTAAAAATGAACGAAAACCATTCTCCACTGCTATTTCGGAAACTGTTTCATCGGTATTTAGTTGAATGGTCTGTTGAAGAGCTGTTTGCACCTGTTTGGTGACATCTTGAATTTGTTTCTTATCCTTTTTATAAATAGTATATAACTTGGTTATTATCTCCTTAATACCAGGCATTCTCGGTCTACTTTTTTTTGGGAAATAAGTACCTGCATAAAATGGAACTTTGTCAGGAGTTAAAAATAAATTTAGTGGCCAACCTCCATGACCGTTCATTAACTGACAAACCGTCATATAAACAGAATCAATATCCGGTCGCTCTTCACGATCAACTTTAATCGCAATAAAGCGTTCGTTGATTAACTCTGCCACTTCCATGTCTTCAAAACTTTCTTTCTCCATAACGTGACACCAATGACAAGTACTATAGCCAATACTTAAAAAGATAGGTTTATCCTCACGTTTTGCTTTTTCAAATGCTTCCTCACCCCATGGAAACCAGTCTACAGGGTTATATGCATGTTGAAGCAAATAAGGTGATTTTTCATGAATTAATCGATTTGCTTTCTTATTTGTTGGCATCGGATCACCTCTTTATAAGTTTTACTATTACTTTACCCATAAAATATAAAAGCAAAGCATGGCTGAAAAAATTGGATTTGAATACTAATAAGTGAGCTGAAAAATGATCTGTTACATGGCCAGCTAATTATCAAGAGTAGCTAGTTTTGGCTTTCTCATTTTCATTAAACAAAGGAAAAACAGATTTGGAGATGGAATTAGAAGTGGATAAATGAATTTAGGAAATCGTTCAAAGCAAATGGCTTAAAGTGAAGTGTTGAAGGAACTTAATTAACACTTAAAATTTTTTCGAATTAGATAAATAGGAAACTGATGTTGTATGGAGACATTGATAAAAGTGATATTAAAAAGAGTTGAATCAATGCTCAACTCTTTTCTTTTTCTAAAGACTTTAATTGTTCTGCTAATACCTTTTGCATAAGGATGGCATTAGCAATTGCTTTATTATCTTTTTGAATATCCCCTGGTTTACTTGCTTTACCAATTACATAACCTTCGAAGGCCGTGCCAAAGAAGTCAAAAATGTATTGAAATTGTTGAAGTAAAGGAAGTGCTTTAATGGAAGGATTATCTCCTCCAACTGCAATAACATACGCTTTCTTTTTCGATAAGCCTTCTCTAAAATTGGGTAAATGTTTATCCCGTAATGATTGAGACCAACGATCAATAAATAACTTCATCGTTCCACTCATACTGTACCAATAAATTGGGGTAGCGAATATAAGAATTTCATGCTTTAAAACCTGTTCAATGACGACTTGATAATCATCCAACACTGGTTGAAATCCCGCTTCTGTATGTCGTTCATCTTTAATTGGTAGGATGTTATAATCCCTCAAATAAATTTTCTCAACAGGAAGGCCACTGATCACATACTCCGTTAACCATTCTGTATTTCCCTTTTCCCTAGTACTTCCGTATATAACCGCAATAGACATACATTCACTCTCTCCTTTAGTAGAATCATATTCCCATAAACTGAACGAAAGAACTTCAAATTTCGAATCTTTATAGAACGGAATAGTTTGAAAAGACAATTCGAATTCTGTTTAAAAAATAGTAACATGTCAATCATGAAAATGAACTAAAGTTTTCGAAAAATAATTAAGTTGGGGGTCAAGGTATGAATTTTGAACATATAACTGTAGCAGGAAGTGGCGTTTTAGGAAGTCAAATTGCCTTTCAGACAGCTTTTAAAGGATTTCAAGTTGCCGTATACGATATAAATGAAGAAGCGATTGATCGGGCGAAAAATCGTATGATGAACTTAAAAGTGCGCTATCAAGAAGATTTAAAGGCAACAGAAGAAGAAGTAAACTTGGCTTACAACCGTATGTCCTTCCATACGGATTTAGCAGAAGCAGTAAAGGATGCTGATCTTGTCATTGAAGCTGTACCTGAAATTGTCGATGTGAAAATGAAATTTTATGAACAATTGAGTCAAGTAGCACCGGACAAAACTATTTTCGCAACCAATTCATCGACCATGTTGCCAAGTCAATTCGCAGAAGCTACGGGCAGACCTCACAAATTTTTAGCCCTTCACTTTGCAAATGAAATTTGGTTAAACAACACTGCAGAAATAATGAAACATCCGAATACGGAAAAATCGGTGTTTGAACTTGTTATTGACTTCGCAAAGGCAATTGGCATGGTGGCACTCCCATTACAACGAGAGCAGCCAGGTTATATTTTGAATTCATTATTAGTACCTTTTTTAGAGGCAGCCCAAATGTTATTAGTAAAGAAAATTGCTGATGTTGAAACGATAGATAAAACTTGGATGATTGCTACGGGCGCCCCTAAAGGTCCCTTTGCTATTTTAGATATAGTAGGCATTAATACAGCATATAATATTGCTAATGCTAAAGGTGAGGCTGGAAATGAAGAATTTAAAAAGCTGGCAAATTATTTGAAATCTGAGTATATCGAAAAAGGAAAACTCGGAGCTGAAACAAAACAAGGTTTTTACTCATATCCTGATCCAAGTTACTTGCAACCTGGTTTTCTAGAAAGTTAAATAGTAAGGGCGACACATGTAGAATGAGTGTCGCCCTTATTTTAGTAAAGCATCGGTAATAATCTGCTATCTATTAAATTCGTATTTATTGCTAATTCTTCTGTATCCCTACCATATTGCCAAGCCCAAACATTAGCATCACAATTTGGTGTTGTTGGCTCAAATTTCGGAGCATCTTTTTCATTTGTTACACCAATATGTGGCTCTGAACTCCATAATACTGCTTGATTAGCAACGCGAGGGTCTTGATCAACAGCTTCACAATATGCCTCTTCAAATTTTCCTTCTGTAGGGTTGTAATAAAAACCTGGTTTATAATCCGTATTATATAAATAGTCGATATATCCTTTAATCCAACGACTATCTACTTCAACATTTTCCATACTAGCAAATATCATCGTTCCTTTTTTAAGTCCTAACCGTTTCGCTTGGTATGCAACGTTCATCCCTACAACTTTCGCATGACTTTCCCCAACTGCCTGACGGAAATCGTTATATATCGGAAGCAATTTTGTACCATTATTGTGAAGGAGTTCAATTTCTTCCTCAGTTAAACCTTCTACTGAACCCTCTACCCTCGTTAAGTATCTTCCCCAGAATTCCGGTTTTCCAAATGTTGATAGAACGGAATTATATAACTCATTCGTAACTGGTTGAGAAGAGTCTACACCCCAATGATAATTAACCATTTGCGTACCTCTTTTCTAATAATTTTCCATAAAACTTACCTTCCCTACAAAACAATGCCGAGATTTCTTCTGTTTTTTTATTTAGAACATATAATAGAACATAATTTACTAGACATTTGACCAGTAATTTTATCTCCATCTAATTATATGAAACAGGTAAGGAGTGTGTGATAAATGACTAGGGAATGGACAAAATCAAATATTCGTGACTTATCAGGAAAAGTAGCAATTGTCACTGGAGCTAACAGTGGGATTGGTTATGAAACGTGTTTAGCTTTGGCTGAAAATTATGCCACGGTAGTTCTCGCTGTTCGTAACGTAAACAAAGGCTTTGAGGCGGTCGATAAAATTAAAAGAGAATTCCCTAATGCTGATGTACATGTTTTACAACTCGATTTAAATGATTTAGCTAGTATACGAGAATTTTCACAACAATTTAAACAAAAATTTCGTTCTTTATCTATGTTAATTAATAATGCAGGAATTATGGTTCCTCCTTATCGTGTGACGAAGGATGGATTCGAATCCCAATTTGGGGTAAATTACCTCGGTCATTTTGCCTTAACAGGGTTGCTATTAGATCGAATCATCGCTACTCCGGATTCGAGGGTCATTTCATTAGGTAGTTTAGCAGCCCATAAACAAAAACCAGAGTTTAAAGAGTTTACCGGAACGAAAACGAAATATAAAAAATTTAAAAGTTATGGACAAAGTAAACTTGCTTGTATGTTTTTTGCAAAAGAACTTCAATATCGTTTCCGATCCCGAAATATAGACTCAAAAAGTATAGCTTGTCATCCAGGTATTGCCCAAACGTATTTATTTGGTAAAGGATCACGTAAATTAACGAGAAGATTAACACGAGCTTCTTTGAAATTAATTGGACAGAGCGCGGAAGCTGGGGCTTACCCTATTTTATATGCAGCTACTGAACCTTCTGTAAGGGGCGGAGAATATATTGGACCAGATGGTAAAAAAGGAATAAAAGGTTATCCGACGGAACTAAATATATTAGATGAGTTATTTGATGAAAATGTATCATCAAATTTATGGTTACTTTCTGAAAGTTTAACAGGAGTGAAATATTTATTTTAAACATAAAAAATCTCCTCTGCCGCGAAACACAGAGGAGATTTTACCTGTTATAGAGGAAGTTTAAATACAATTCGACCAGCAACAACCGTTTGGACTGCTTTTGCTTTTAACATCTCTTCCGAAGTTCCTTTCAATAAATCCCGGTCAAATATAGAAAAGTCTGCATCAAATCCTGCTTTAATTAACCCGCGCACTTCTTCTTTACCGATTGCTTGTGCGCTGCCAACTGTATAAGCCCGTATTGCTTCAAATCGTGTTAATTTTTCATGAGGAAGGTATCCATCATGGTCATCAGTTGGTTTTTTTCGTTCGACCGCAGCATAAATTGTAGCGATTGGATCGATATCTTCAACCGGTGCATCTGTCCCTGCTGCACACATTAAACCTCGGTTCATTAATGTCTTCCATGCGTAAGCATATTTTAATCTTTCTCCACCGAGTCGGTCGATTGCCCATGGGAAATCAGAAGGTACAAATGCGGGCTGTAAATCTAAAATTACAGGCAATTTGGTCATACGATGAATTAATTGTTCGTTTAAAATACAACAATGAATTAATCGGTCCCGTTTTCCTTTTGGAGCAGGGTATTTTTCGATTACATTCAATACCTGTTGAGCAGCAGCATCTCCTATAATATGAACCGCAATGGCTTCATTATATTTTCGTGCAAGTTTCACTAAACTTTCTAATTGGTCATCGGTATGAATAAATAGTCCTTTATTATTCGGATTATCTGCATAAGGTTCGATTAATGCAGCTGTTGAACCACCTAACGCTCCGTCTACAAAAATTTTCATTGCCCCGGGTTCAATAAATGGATCATCAAATTGTACATTTGACTCCATCATTTCTTCAAAAACCGCATGATGTCGTAATAGGTTTACACGAAAATGATGTTTCTCACCCACTACTTTTTCATAAGCAGTTAAAGGGTTCGTAAATTTTCCAAAGTAGCTCATATCTTCACTATGACCACCCGTTAACCCTTTCGATAACATATCATCAATGGATAAATTTAACGCATCGACTAAATATTGAATATAGCTATCTCCTTCTTTTGGAATAGCATTTGAAACAAGGTTCGTTGCTTGATCATAAAGGAGGCCGTTCAAATTGCCATTTTCATCTCGACCAATTTCACCACCAGATGGGGAAGGTGTTGTTTGATCGATTCCTCCAGCTCTAAGTGCGGCAGTATTTCCTAATGCTACATGGTGGCATACACGGGTTAAAAGAATCGGTTCTTTTCGAATTTCATCTAATTCTTCTATCGTAGGAATTCGCTTATCTACGAAATTATTTTCATTCCAACCTTCCCCAAATAACCATTTGTCAGGAGGGGTAGTTTGTGCAGCCGCTTTCACTAATTCCAGCATTTCCTCTGCAGATGTTGCCTTTGACAAATCTAAACGAAGGAGCTTTTCTCCTTGAAATAAAATATGTAAGTGACTATCGACAAATCCCGGATACATAGCAGCACCTTGCAAATCAATCTGTTCGTCTGCCTGATTTTTTAGTTCATCCATTGTTCCAACGGCAACGATTTTGTCATCTTCTACAAGTACTGCTTCAACGGTTTCCCCTTCTCTTTCCATCGTATAGATAGTACCACCATACCAAAGCTTTTTCATTTTTATCACGACCTCCTATTCTAACCATTTATTGTTTTTTCCTTTTCTTTCTAATTTTATTATGCAATTGAATGTGGGAATGCTCAAGTTAATTTCGATTTTATTCTGTTTGATTTCAATAAAAAAACACCTTCAAAAATATGAAGATGTTACTTATGAGAGGGATTATTTAAATTTTTGTCAAAATGATACCTAACACAGCTGATAATACGCCGATTACTTGGTAGGAGCGCAATCGTTCCTTAAAGAGCCAACAACCTCCTAATACTACGACTAAACAACTTAAACTAACAATCGGAAAAACAATACTTGCCGTTCCAGTATTTAATGCAAAAAAATAACAACTATAACCGAATATACTAAGTAAGCCGACTATTGTTCCGAATTTAAATTCTGCTTTTTGCCAATTTTCCTTCGCGAATAAGCTATTGATGCACAAATAGAGGGCGCCTCCGCCATACATGCAAATTAACGTATTTAATGAATCGATATGTAAATAAGAAGAGGTTTTCATTAAAATTCCTAAAATTCCAAATGAGAAAATGGCTAATAAAATTCGAGATAACCACGGCATGTACTGTATACTATTGTTTCCATTCGATTGGGGCGAATATTGGATTAATACTGCGGATCCAAGCATGATGATAATGCCAACCCATTGTAAAATCGTAATATGTTCGTTAAAAATGATGGCCGCGCTTAATATTGGGATAATCGTATTAACACTAACTAAAGGAGAAGTAAGACTTGCAGGTCCCTTTTCGAATGCTTTCGACATTTGAATATTACCATTTGCATTTAAAATTCCAATGATTACTCCTAATACAACTGTAATTATATTCATTTGATGGATTCCGGTAATGAACGCATAGGAAGCGGTTATGATAAAAGCTATTAAATAAAAAATAAATTGAATATGTACTTTAGATAAGCCGTTCGTCGTACTCCATTTAAAAATCATGTTATTCGTACCAAAACAGATCATCGTAATAAATGCTGCAACAATCCACATGTTAATCCTTCTCTCTATTTATTTGAATTCATTCTATTACGAAAAACTACTATTTTACAATAGGATTTTCGTTTTAATATAAAAATAATAATGAATAATTAAAAAACTGTGGGTTCTTCCATGACATCGATGGAAGCCCACAGTTATAAATGGTATTAATAAAAATTCATTTAGCTAAATTCGTTTTTTAAAATTTGTTCATATTCCTTTGAAGTTTTAATTTGAACGGTAATTGCTCCTTTTTGATAATAACTTTTAATGATAAGTGGAATCCCTGTAGTATTTTGAAATTGAAAATCCAGTCCCCCAAAAGAGACGGTAGCGTCCCTTCCCTTCGGTACATAACCAACATCTCTAGAATGGTGGTGGCGTTCAAGGATTTTCATTTCCAATTGGTCGATGGCATTAAATAAAGTAGAAGATGTTTGACATATCCCTCCACCAATTCCCATGACCATTTTCCCTCTTATAATTTCTGGTGCCATTTGATAGCCTGATGCGACATCTCTTGGACCGACGACAGAGTTAAAAGAAAAAATATCACCGTGTCCTAAAATAACATTATTAATTGCCATTGAAGAGAGCTCGATATTTTTACTTCGACCGGAATTATAAGCTTTAAAATAGGTCGTATAAGAAGCGAGTACTACCTCATTTAAATGGGGAACGTCCGATTCACTATAATCACTCTCTGTATAAATGATAGGGACTTCTACAATACCTCCAGAAAATGAAAGGTGTAAAATTTTTTCAATAAGTTCCTTTTCATTAACGGTTGTTAGCGGTCTGCCTTTTATAATGTTCCCTTTTTCATCGATTCGATCTAATATCATCGGCTTATTATAACCGATTTGACTTTGAGTTCCATGGGCAAATTCATGAACCCACCTTTCAATTTCTTTACGGTAGGATTCTAAATTGGTTACGATTTGATAAATATCTGGTGTAAATTTTTTTACTTCGATTTTCGTATCTGGATCAATAACCGTTATTGTCTTTCCATCTGTTAATTCATCTTGAAATAAATCGAATTCATTTGCCTTTAATACTTTCATGTCACTAAAGCAAAACAAAAGTGTAAATAGAATGATTAAACAAACGTTTTGTTTTTTCATATGATAAAACCCAACCTCACCATTATTTAAAATATGTATCTTTATTTATCGTTCCCAAAATAACTTTGAATATGAAATGAAAAAACACCCGATAAATGGATAATGCCATTTATCAGATGTTTTATTACTCAAATACACCGCTTCGGATAATTTCTGTATCTATTTTTACATTTACTTTTAAATTCGGATATATTTCCCTCCATTTTTCTTCTGTAAGTTTGGAGTTTCTTGTAAAGGCATAGAAATGTTCACCAAAACCAAAAATGTCTGAATTTACTTCTTGGCTATATTTAATAATTCTTTCTATTTCTGATTCGATTTTTTTATTAATTTCCTTTTCAATTTTTTCTGTAATTTTTTTATCACTGATCGCCAAACTGGAGTGAATTTCCAATAGTCGGCAATCTAACGAAATACTTAAATCGATTTCATTTTCATTAATTATTTTTAAGTCCCTTTTTGTTTTAATTGCATCGATAGCTATTGGGAGTTCTTCCGGTTGATAATTTGGTGGGTTTTTAGAACTTTCTGCTAATTCTCCAGGTAAAACGAGTTGAAGGGTCCCGTCATTAATATTTTCTCGAATTAATAATACATAAAAGGAATCGGAAGCTGGGAGTGAACCTACCATCTTCCCATCTTTAAATAAAGCAATTCCACTAATATCAATATATTCACCAGATTTTTTTACTTTTGGTAAGGCAAAGTCACGAAATGAAGCATATATATCTCGTACTACTTCGTGTAAAGTGGAAGAAATCATTTGTTGTTGATTAATATTATGATCAATTAAATTAAATATATGTTGCCCTACATCTGCAATGTTTGGATATTGTCCTTCCAATAAAGTTTTTGATTTACCATCTACAACCGCTAAATAAATACTTGTAGTGATTTCGGAATTCATGGCAAAGGTATGAATCGCTTCCTCAATGCCTTCCTTTGCTAAATCATCACCAAACAAAGTAACCCGCAGTTGTCCTGCCATTAGCTTTTTTGCTGATTTTAAATCAGTCTTAACCCTTGTTCCTTTACTAGTTTCGGCTGTTTCCGAATGTATTTCGATACTACTTTCAAATTCTGGATTAATTTGACGAACAACTGAGGTTGCCGTCACATCACCATCTTCGACGTCATAACCAATAAGTGTTACTAAACTAATTCTTTCAAGAACTCGGTACTCAGTACAAGCAGTAAGAATTAAGCATGCAATGACGAACAGTAAAAACCATTTCTTCTTTTTCAATTCGTTCGCTTCCTTTTTAAGAAACTATTTCGTATTAATGCCATCAAATAAATGAACAAAGGGTAAACAAATACAATAATAAACCCAAATTTCGAAAAAATATTGTTGATCTCATTTATTTGATTACGGGACTTAATAAATACAGTGAGAATTAAAATAATGATTGAAAAAATCCATATGAATTTTTTCGAACTAATGTTCACCATACGAATAACGCCACGGTGTGCAGACCATGCAAATAGACATAAATTAGGCAATATGATAATCATCCATAAACAAATCGTGATAATCTCGACCCTTTCGATAAAGGGGAATTTTATAATACTAAATAAATTTAATGTAGCCCAAATTGTTTTTTCCAATTGGGGGCCACTAAAATAAGTAAGGGAGATTAACATAATGGAAAGATAAAGAAGTAATGTCGCAAATAAACCAAGATGAACATACCTTTGGACTTTGTTTTTTTCTTTCACATAGGGATAAACAATATTAATAATTTCAAATCCAATAATCGTAAAGGTCATCGCGTACGCCCCTTTAATAATGTCCTTTAGATGATTATCAAATAATGGAAGAAGTTGACTAATTTCAGAATACTCCATCGGGATAAATAGGATGGAAGGTACCCATAACGTACAGATGAAACTAAAAAAACAGATTCCTACTAACACTCGAAAACCACCGTTAAAAGCATAAATAACAATCATAAGTAGTGAAGCACCTAAAAAAGTCGCTGATAAGTTGGGAAATATCCAAACATTAATCACTTCAATGTAATTTTTCAAAACAACTAAAAAGGCGAAACTGGAGTAGAAAATATAAATAAGATTAAAAAAATTCCCTATAAATTTTCCAAAGACTTCCTGATGGATCCCGTATAAGTCATTCGACGGAAACATTTCAAGAGTTTTAATCATGATGAATACTATAAAATGGGCAAAAATAAAACTTATGATGACGGATATCCAAGCATCCTGCTTTGCATCTTGGTAAATCAGTCTTTGAAATCCGTGAATTCCAACCCCAATTTGACAGGCATTGATAATAAAAAAGAGAAGGGGTGCATTAATTAATTCACTTTCACTTATCGAAAGAGTTTTTTTCACTCTATCACCTTCTCTTTGTTTTCAGGGGTTAAATTTGAATTTTGACTTTGTTTTTTTGTATTCTTCTTTTTTTTGTTTTTTTCAATCTCTTTCCGACTTCTAGAATTCACCGAGTGACGACTGATAAAGGGCAAAGGCAATCGAACAATACTATCCGGCCAATCCTTTAATCTAGGCGGATAAAATGGTGCTAAGTAAGGTGCTCCTAGGCTTGATTGTTTTAATAAATGGATGAGTAAAAAACAGAACGCAAGCATAATTCCGTAATATCCCCAAAAACCTGCCAACACAATGATTGGGAATCGTATAATTCGAATTACGTTACCCATCATATAGTTTGGCGTTGTAAAGGAAGCTAAAGCTCCTAGTGCTACAAAAATAATTAAAATATTACTTGTAATACCGGCTTGAACTGCTGCTGTTCCAATAACAATACCGCCTACGATACCGATTGTTTGTCCGACTTTAGTTGGAAGTCGAGCTCCAGCTTCCCTTAATAGTTCTATAACTAATTCTAAAAATAGTGCTTCTATAATGGGCGGAAACGGAACAATTGCCCTCGATTCACTTAAAGGAACTAACATTGGTTGTGGTATAACTTCATAATGAAATGTTAAAGAAGCCACATAAATGGGTGTGAAAAAAATCGAAACGATGATAGCGGCAAATCTGAGTAATCGTATAAAGGAAGCGATTGGCCAACGTAAGTTTTGGTCTTCCCTACTTTGGAAAAATTCTAAAAAGCTAAATGGACAAATAATTCCCATGGAACTCCCGTTTACAATAATTCCAACTTTCCCTGTTAATAAGCCATCACAAAAACGGTCAGGGCGTTCAGTTAAAAGGGTTTGTGGAAAGATAGAGCTGGAACTGTCATCGATTAATTCCGCTAATATCGCACTATCAATTAAATCCACAATATCAAGATCTTTAATTCTTTGACGAACCGTATTGACATGTTTTTCATCTACAATGCCATGAATGTATAGAACAGAAACAGAAGTTCTTGTTTCTTTTCCAAGGGTAAAGTGCTCATTACATAAATTTGGATTTGTAATAAATCTTCGAATTAGCGTTATATTTGTATTAAGACTCTCATTAAAACCAACTTGTGTCCCAATTACTTGTGATTCATTTTCTGGGGCTTCTAAACTACGCTTTTCGTAAGAAGGAATTTTGGCAAGGACAACTTGCGGATGTCCATTTATATGAATTAAAACAGCACCGATTAACATTTCATCGATACATTGGATCATTTCGTCAAATACGTTTACCTCTGGAATCGAAATTCTTTCTCGAAGGGTACTGGGTGTTTCATCCGATGTATCTTCAAATCGCGCTAGAATATTGTCATCTAATGATTGAGTTTCAATTAACCCATCGATAAATGCAATGGTAATATTGTTTGTGACAAACCGAATAACTAAATCAGCAGGAGAATGAATAATTTTTTTTAATTCATTGATAAAATCATTTTTTAACGGTGGAACAGGAATCTTTGGTGGATTATATTCAGGTTTTTCTTCATTTGGTAGGATTTTTTGCTGTATCTTTTTAAACATAACATTCTCTCCAATTTCTATCTTATAAATAGAATTGTCCTTAAAGTGTTAAAATATACTATTTTTCCTTTATTCCACCGTAATTAAAAAACAACCTTTTCGTGTTTTGTACGAAAAGGTTGCTTCGTTTTTTTTATTAAATTTTAAATGTTTTTACTATGTTTTTTAATTCTTCTGCCATAGAGGCTAAGCTTTCAGCAGATGCAGCAATTTCCTCCATAGAACTGTTTTGTTGTTCCGATGCAGAGGCGATTTCCTGTGTATTACTTGATGCCTCCATTGAAATTTCAGAAATATGTTTTATATCTTTGACCATTTTTTCTGAGACGCTTTTAATTTGTTCGCTTTCTTCCAATATTTCTTTCATATGGTCGGATACTTTATGAACCGATTGAGCAATATGTTCAAATTCAATTCCAGCTCGTTCAACTTGTTTCTTACCATCTTTTACAGCGATATTCCCTTCATTCATAGCTGAAATCGAAAGTGTGATTTCTTGTTGAATTTCTTTAATCAATTGGCTAATTTGTCCGGATGCTTGACTAGATTGTTCCGCCAATTTTCGAACTTCGTCTGCCACAACAGAAAAACCTTTTCCATATTCCCCTGCCCTTGCAGCCTCAATAGCTGCATTTAAAGCAAGTAAATTCGTTTGATCTGCTATACCAGTTATAACTGAAATAATATCGTTGATTTCGGATGATTTTTTTCCTAAACCATTGATTGTTGTTGAAGCTGTATTTGTTTTATTTTCAATTGTTGTCATATGGCTAACCGTATTCGCAATTACATTTGTACCCGAATTTGCAGCAGAAACTGCTTCATTTGAAAGTGCATTTGTTCGTTGAATATTATCGGTAATCGTTAAAATACCGTTTGAAATATTCGTCACAACGGATTTTGCATCTTCAGTGAAATTAGCTTGTGTTTCGGTAGTCGATGCAATCGTTTGAATAGAAGCTGCAATTTGTTCAGTTGCTCGAACGGTTTCCTCCGAACTAGCAGATAATTCCTCGGATGATGAAAGAACTTTATTGGAAGCAATATTTATTTCAGAAACTAAATGTTTAATATTTTGAATCATTACGTTAAAGTTATTGGCAAGTTGACCAAATTCATCACGCCTTTTTAAATCCACCTCTTGGACAGTTAAATCTCCAGAAGCAACCTTATCCATTCGAGAAGCAATTGTCAGGATAGGCTTCGTAATGCTTCTTACAATCAGAATGGAAATGAGAATAATGATTATGGCAGCTGCTCCAATCATCAATAAGCTAACGTTTTTTACAGAATTAGAAACGGCTAAAACTTTATTTTCTGGTGTATAAATTGTTAATCCATAGCCAGTAGTCTTGATTGGTGCATATGTACCAATAAATTGTTCACCGTCATAGGAAAAACTCGATATCCCTGTATCCGACCTACTGTTTTCTAAAATATTATTAAAGCCATCCACTTTTAGTTCTTTTATATTCTTACCGACAAAATCCTTTTCTGGAGAAACTTGTATAAATCCTTGTTGATCTACTAAGGTAATCATATTGGATGTTTCTTCATTGTTTAAGTATGTATCTACTAATAAGTCAAAGTTTGCTGAACCGGCTAATATACCAACAATGACTCCTCGATCATCTTTAATCGGAGTTGCAGAAACTACAATTCGATTCCCTGTCACTTTTGATGTCAATACTTCTGAATAAACCGATTTTCCACCAAATGCAGTAGGTACATAGCTACGATCGCTATAATCTTGACCGATACTATCTTTCATTGTATGGGCAATCACAGTACCATCTCGATTTATGACATACATCGTTTCAAAAATATCAGAACGATCTTCTAAAAACGTAATATAGGGAATGAGTCGTTCCGGATCCATTGACTTCATAACATCAGTAGAAGCTGCAATCTCCATTTCTGACATTTGGGACTTAAACCAATCATCAATGGATTGAGCTTTATTTAATACAAGATTGTGCATAGCATCTTTTTCTTCATCGATGAGAATTGAACTATTGTTGCTTTGTATAAAGAAAGCAACTGCTAATAAAGGAACAATCGATATCAGTAAAAATGCACTAATAAATTTAATACGTATACTCGCTGTACCTTTTCTTAGTTTTTTCTTTTTTTTCAAAGCTTTTCCCCCTTTGTGATCATCATGATTTATTAGATAACCTGTATGAATAGGAAAAAATATTTGGAAACCCATCCTTTCTCCTACTAATTATCCAAATACATTATATAATGAAAATAGTAGGAATTAAAGATATTATTAGAGCATTCATACTAAATCGAAAATTAAAATGAATGGAAAATGAAGGACTATAGTTCTAACCCAATAAAAATAGACACTAAATTATAGTAGTGTCTATCGATTTCATTTTCTAGTTTTTTAAAAGATCAGCATACTTTTCTGAAGTGGTAAGCTTTATCGTAATAGAATCTTTAGTAGTAGTAGCTTGAATCATAAAGGGAACTCCCGTTGTATTTTGGAAGCGAAAATCTAATGAATCGTACGACACGGTCGCATCCCTTCCTTTAGGAACATACCCAATATCAATTGAATGATGATGTCGTTCAACGTAATGTACCCCCAATTGATCCACCGCATTAAAAAGTGTTGAAGAGGTTTGGCAAATACCTCCCCCAATCCCCATCTCAAACTCACCGTTAACAATTTCTAATGCTGGTTGATAGCCTGTTTCCTTTGTTCTAGGGCCAACGGTTATGTTGAAGGAAAAAATATCTTCTACTCCGACAATTACATGAGATATCGCATTCGCTGAAAGTTTGATGTTAGATGATCGTCCTACATCAGATGAATTAAAATAAGTCGTATAAGAAGCAATCACAACGTTATCTAAATCCGCGATTTCGGTTTGACTATAACCTGATTCGGTAATATAAATTGGAAGTTCAACATTCCCACCTGTATTAGATGCAGCTAATATTTTTTCCACAAGTTCCTTTTCCTTTAAAATGACTTGTGGTTTTCCTTTCACGAGTTCCCCATTTTCATTCAATTTATCCAGTACCATTCTTTGGTCATATCCTCGTTTATTGTCGGTACCACGAGCTAATTCCTTTGCTAACTGTTCAATTTCTTTTTTATATCTTTCGGAATTTTTATTTGTATTATATCCGAGTTCTTTAGGTGTAAAAGAATAAATGATTTCCTTTGATGATGGGTCGACTAACTGAATTGTAGAAGTTCCTTTTTCTATTATCTCTTCAGCAGCATCTCCCTGTTCCTTTTCCCTTTCCAACTCTTCTATTTTTTGTTCTAGTTCAACGATTCGTTCTTTTAACTGTTCCTTACTCGTAAAAGTTTCACTACATCCAACTAAAGCAAGGGAACATATAATAACCATTATAAATAATCTTTTCACACCCATCCCCTTCATTGCACCGAAATATCTCCCTAGTGTATTCATGAAGGCATCCGTAGGTTATTCATATAACTAAAAAAGTAGCACGAATCCTCATTCCAGGTTTCGTACTACTCCAATTAATCACTATTTAAAAATTCAGCAGTAATATCATAACCGCGCATATAGTCAGGTGAACCTGGGAAGCTTTGCATAAATCCGTGTATATTTCCGTCAAATCGAACGAGTCTTACTTGAACGCCCGCTTCTTTGAGCTTATCTGCATATAATTCCCCTTCATCACAAAGGGGGTCATATTCTGCAGTAAAGATTAACGTTTTCGGCATTTGAGCTAAATATTTTTTTTCTACAAAAATAGGCGAATCCCAAGGAATATCGGATTGTTGATGTTGTATGAAATGGGCATTGCTTTTCGTAATATCCACTCCGTATTTTCCATTATACAGTTCCCTTGATTGATATTCGCTTCCTTTTATTTGAATGTCAAGATCGGTAATTGGATATTGCAGTACTTGTTTCGCAAGTTGAAATTCTCCTGTAATGATCGATTTTAAAGCGACCATCGTAGCAAGGTTAGCTCCCGCACTAGGACCTCCAACCACAATATCGTTGGACCGTCCTGCAAAATCTTCTGCATGGTTTACAACCCATTTCGTTGCAACATAACAATCTTGAAAAGCAGCAGGTGCGGGGTATTCTGGAGAAAAACGATAATCAATAACGATGACTTTGTATCCGGAAAGGGATGATAACAATCGACAAGACGTATCATAGCTATTTATATCACCATTAATAAATCCACCTCCCGGAAAAAATAAGAAAAGTGGATAATAATCATCTTCTTCATCTGGCGTATATATTCGAATTGGAATGTGATTGGCCATCGCTTGAATAAAAGATTCTTCCACTTTCAATACGCTTGGTTTTCTTTCGTTAGACTTAATTTGAATACCCTTTTGTCTTGCTTCTGGATGTTGCTGGAAATATTGTTCAATATAATGATGTAACGGCATAATTTAACTCCCTTCAGCTTTTTCCTATGTATTTTTATAACCAGATAAGTTTAAATTACTTCTTACGATGGTATTCAGAAATTTGTATGACACGGACATTTTTTGTATTTAATTCATGATAAATGCCTCTACTATCAGTAAAGGAAATATATTGATCCCGTTCACTTTGGATGAGTTGTTCGGCCATTTCTTGGGATTCCACATGTATAAATCTTCTAATATAATGTTGTTCATCAAAAAAATATGTCACTTTAAATTCCTTCATCTTAACCACCTTCATCATTTCTTATTCATTATGTTATCCAATGATGAGATCTCTACACATAGAAAAACCAAGTTCAAAAGAATCACTTCTTTTGGACTTGGTTGTATTTGTTTATTTCGATGCATATTCAATAAATTGGAGATTAGTTACGTATTGAGACATATGGGTTTTTATTTCATCATAAATCATTTTCGCATTCGGCAATTGCTCTTCTGTTACTAAATATAATGGTATAATCTCATAATTCCTCCAGTTTTGAAACTTAACATAAGTAGGCAGCAATTTAGGATGATTGATTTCAACAGTTGTATTTGGTTTTCCCTCTTTATCATAAGTAATTGTTTTCTTCACATCTAATTCGAGTAAAGCACCAATTTGTCGATAAAGTTCGTCTTGAGAAGATAAAAAGTTGCCTAGAGAATGAATGGCAAACGTTTGATTTCCGGTATTTCCTGTGTACCATTTCACCGGTTGTAGTACATGGGAATGATGGAACAAAATAATATGGACACCTAAATCAGCTGCTAACTGGGCTATTTTTTCTTGATCTTCATTTTGATTTCGGCTATATTCATCTCCCATATGTAAATTTAGGACGATAATATCCGAAATTTCCTTTGCTTTTTCTATATCCTTTTTCATTTTTTCTTCATCAATATAATTGACTAAATAGTCTTTTCCTTCAGGTACTTGGAGTCCATTAGTACCATAAGTGTAACCTAAAAAGGAAAATGTAATTTGATTAACCGTTAATGTTTTGATTTGCTCCGCTTCATCATAACTTGTCGAAGCTCCAATATAAGTAATTCCAAGTTTGTTCCAATAATTTGTAGCGTTTTGAATAGCTTCTTCCCCACGATCTAATGTATGATTGTTAGCCATGTTGACTACATCAACACCTACCTCCTTTAAAACATCCCCTATTTCGTATGGACTATTAAATTGTGGGTAGCTTGAAAGCCCAATTTCTTGGCCACCAATAATACTTTCACTATTTGCTATCGTAATATCTGCTTTCTCTAAATATGGTTTTACTTGTGCAAACATGTCAGAAAAATTGTATTGATTATTACCGATGTAGGCTTCTTGGTAAATTGGCTCATGTATTAAAATATCTCCTATTGCGTTAATAGTAGCAGTATAAATTTCAGGTTCTTTTTGAATTGGAGGTGTAACTTGTTCTTGTTTTTCTATAGGTTGTTTCAATATGTTGTTTTCGGCACAAGAAACTAAAAGTAATATGAATATAAATAAAAAATATCTTTTAAAAATAGATGATACCTCCCATTTAAATAGAATACGAAACTTTAACTATAGAATAACCAAATATTATCATTTTAATTTTTTTTACAAATATTTGAAGGGTGCTCATGAATTTTGATTCTTTGTTCAGAGTTGGTTGTTTTAATTTATTTTCCCTTCCAATGAAGTTGTACGCTCACCCATTAGACGTTTACCTCATATTCTAAGTTAAACGAATTGAGGGGATATGCGAATGAATGTAGAATTGTCCGCACTTCATTGGATTTATGTTGTATTTATCGTATTGATTATCGGATTTATGGTAAAACGTCGCGATACAACGCTAATATGTATTATAGGCATTTTTATTCTTGCGATTGTTGCGACTGGAGATTTTACGGCATCCATTAGTGGTGTTTTTAACAGCTTTATTTTTGCAATACAAGAACTGTTATCGACGATTTTGATTATCTCGATTATCGTCGCAATGAGCAGGGTATTAATGAAAACCGGCATTAACGAAGTGATGGTTGCCCCGTTTACAAAAGTCATTAAAAATCCGACCGTCGGTTTTTGGACGATTGGGATATTAATGATGATCATTTCATGGTTCTTCTGGCCATCCCCAGCTGTTGCACTTCTTGGAGCAGTCTTACTTCCTGTTGCTATACGCGCTGGGTTACCAGCATTAGGAGTAGCGGTGGCAATGAATTTATTTGGTCATGGAATTGCCCTTTCCAGTGACTTTATTATCCAAGGTGCTCCGAAATTAACCGCTGATGCAGCAGGAATACCTGTATCCGACGTCGTGTCAGCAAGTATTCCGTTAGTGATCGTCATGGGGTTAGTAACGACCGTTGTTGCCTTTATAATGTTGCGTCGGGATATGAAGCGCGGAAAAATTGAAATGGTTGGTACATTTGATAAGGAAAAACAGGATGAAAAAGTGAATGAAAATTTATTAACGATTGGACAACGAAAATTTTTTGCTTTATTAATCCCACTTGCTTTCATATTAGATGTCGTGGCAATGTCCCTTTTTAATCTTTCTGGCGGTGATGCAACAGCACTTATTGGTGGTACGACAGTCTTTATTCTTATATTATTAGCTCTCTTTGCCCATAAAAATGAAGGGTTGGAGAAAACAACGAGCTACTTAATAGAAGGTTTTCAATTTGGTTTTAAAGTATTTGGTCCGGTCATCCCAATTGCGGCTTTCTTCTATTTAGGAGACTCCGGGTTTTTAACGATTATTGGCGAGTATTTACCAAATGATTCCCAAGGGATTGTAAATGATTTAGGTATTGCCCTAGCTTCAGTTGTCCCGTTAACAGGAGAAATAGCAGCCGTAACACTAACAGCAGTAGGTGCGATTACCGGATTAGACGGTTCTGGTTTTTCAGGAATAACGTTGGCAGGTTCAATCGGTAGTTTATTTGGCACTGCCATTGGTGATGGTACTGCTACATTAACTGCTTTAGGTCAAATAGCTGCTATTTTTGTAGGCGGTGGTACCCTTGTACCTTGGGCTTTAATTCCAGCTGCTGCAATATGTAATGTAAGTCCCTTTGAACTTGCCCGAAGAAATCTTATTCCTGTTATTGTCGGATTAGTAGTAACAACAATTGTAGCGATGTTTTTAATTTAAATAAAAAGGTGGGCCTCTTTGATAAAAGCCCACCTTTAAATTGTTTCCCTTTTTGATTACGTACTAATTTCACGAGTTCGTTTCATTGTAAGTAAAATGAAAATGCCTACTAATAATATACCCGCTAAAAGGAACATGCCAGAAGTTAAAGTAAACATACCTAGAATCGTCGGACCGACAAAACCTCCTAGAGCAGCGAATGAATTCACTAAAGCGATTCCGACAGGGGCAGTTGATTCCGTAAAGAAAAAGGTTAAGTAGGCAAAGAAACATCCTGTAAATCCATATAAACCGATGGATGTAAGGGATAATGCACAGCCGATAAATCCAACCATAGCAATGATTAAACAGATAATTAAATGCTTTTTTAAATTTCCTGTTCGATCTGCATTCCAACCAACAAATAATGCAGAAGGAATTGCGACTAATGAAGGTAACATGGATAACCAACCGATTTCTAAATTAGTAGTATGCACTTCTGATAATGATTTAATGATAGTAGGAATCCAAAAAGATAAGCCATAAATGGCTGTATAGGCTGCAAAGTAAAAGGCAGATAGTTTCCAAACAGTTAAATCTTTTAGCATTGTCCATTTCGTCGGTTTATTCATTTTACTACTAGCGATTCTTTCGATCTCTAATTGTTGTTCAATCCAATTTTTTTCTTCTTCTGTTAACCACTTAGCTTCACGAGGACGGTTTGTTAAATAAAATAACACTATCACCCCAAGTATTAATGCGGGGATTCCTTCTAAAATAAACATCCAACGCCAGCCTGATAAATTTGCCCATGTTATATGGTCGATAATCCAAGTTGAAACAGGGGCACCGATTAGCCCCCCAATAGGAAGCGCTAAAATTAATACTGCCGTTGCCTTGGAACGTTCCCTTTCTAAAAACCAGTAAGTAAGGTATAGAATGATTCCTGGAAAGAAACCTGCTTCTGCAACGCCTAGTAAAAAGCGAAGAATATAAAGATGGGTAGCATTTTGAATAAATCCAGTTAAAATGACGATGATGCCCCAAGAAATCATAATACGAGCAATCCAAACACGGGCACCAACTTTATGCATAATCATATTACTTGGCACTTCAAAGAAAAAGTAACCGATAAAGAAAATACCTGAAAGAAGGCCAAACACTTCAGCTGTTAATGCTAATTCCGCATTCATTTCCAATGCGGCAAATCCCATATTGACACGATCCAAATAAGCGACGATATATAAGAGTAATATAAAAGGTAAAATTCTTATGTTGCGCTTCCGTGTAATGGATTTAATAATAGCATCATTTGTCAATTAGTTCCCTCCATTTTAATGTGATGCCAATCTTTTCACTTAATTTTTCAATGGGCATATCAATAAATATTTCATTGACGAAGACTTCACCATTTTCAAAGGAAAAAACAGCGTAATCAGTAACAAGCAGATCAATGGTTCGTATTCCGCTAATCGGATAAGTTAATGTATTAACAAGCTTGGAATTACCATCTTTCGTAAACAACGTTGCTGCTCCAATTACTTTTTTAGCGCCAATTACTAAATCCATAGCGCCTCCTACACCAAGGATGGGCTGGTTCGGTACTGCCCAATTCGCAATTTGACCAGTAGTGTCAACTTGTAAAATTCCTAAAACCGCAACGTCCACATGTCCGCCACGAATCATAGCGAAGGAATCAGCACTGTTAAAAAAAGAAGCACCTTTTGCAATCGTTACAGGTTCTTTGCTCGCATTAATTAAATCGATGTCTAATTGATCAATAGTTGGTGGTGGCCCAATTCCTAATAGACCATTTTCAGCTTGTAAATAGACTTCTTTCTTTTCGATAAAAGCGTTGACTAATGTTGGAATACCAACTCCTAAGTTGACAACTTGCCCATCTTCTAATTCTTGTGCAATACGTTTTGCGATTTTGTAACGTACATCATTGTTTGACATATTGATTTCCTTCCTTCTTGTAAGCGGTTTGGATAATATAATCAACGTATACATGGGGTGTAACAATCTGTTCCGGATCAATTTCACCTATTTCTACAATTTCATCGACTTCTGCTATGACAATATTTGCTGCAGTAGCCATCATAGGGTTAAAGTTTCGGGCTGTCATATGATAAACGAGGTTGCCTAATTTGTCTGCTTTTTTGGCACGGATAATCGCGATATCACCCTTTATTGCTTTTTCAAAAATATAACGTTCCCCATCAATAACTCGCTCTACTTTTCCCTTTGCTAATTCTGTTCCAACCCCTGTTTTCGTATAAAATCCACCAATCCCTGCCCCACCACAACGAATGGCTTCTGCTAAAGTTCCTTGAGGTAACAAGTCGATAGCTAATTCCCCTTTTGACCAAGCAACTACTGCCTCACGATTGATCGTAAAAAAGGATCCAATTGCCTTTTCAATTTGGCCTCGAATAAATAGTTGGTGAAGCCCCATTCCATAGTCCCCTAAATTATTGCTGACAACATGTAATCCTTTTACCTTTGATTCTGCAATCATATCGATAATCGTTAAAGGAGTGCCGGAAATACCAAATCCGCCTGCTAAAATTTTTTGACCGTCTTTAAATAGCGAGATTAAATGACGTGGATCTACTAAAACTTTTTGTTTCATCGTTTCCCCTCTTCCACTCGTAAAATAATAATTAACATATGAAAAGAGCCGACTGAGACAATCGGCTAATCGGTTAATAAAATTAAGGAAAATTGCTTTTCTTAATAGATGGGCTTGTCCTATTAATTTATAACGGGTCACATTCCCTATTTCATCGGTTATAATGAGTATTGATCAAATGTTTTAATAATTCTGAGTCACGTTGAAGGACAAATTCGTCAAATCCTTTGTTCGGATATTCAAAAAATCCTTTTCCCCTTTTAACACCTAGCGCGTTATTTTCCACTAAATCTTTTATAATGGTAAATTCCCTTACTTCAGATTCGATTTCTTTTTGCAGGTTTTGTAACACTGATGACCAAACGTCTAATCCACCAAAATCGATAATTTTTAGTAGTCCACTTGCAGCAAACCGAAAACCTGGACCATCATATAAAGTTTTCTCTAAATCTTCCTTTGACAGGACACCATCTTCTAACAGGGATAACGCTTCACGAGCTAGAGCGACTTGCATTCGATTGGCAGCTAGACCAGGTACTTCGCGCTTGATGATAATAGGTGTTTTATTGATGGATTCAAAAAATGTTTTCATGTCATTTACGACCTGTGTGGACGTTTCTTCTAATGGGAGTAGTTCTACTAATGGGACGATCTGTGCTGGGTTAAAGAAATGGGTTAACAATAATCGGTTACGATGTTTTTCTACGTATATGGCGATATCGGATAATTTCAAACTGGAAGTATTTGAAGCTAATATAGCTTCTTCTTTTGCGATACTATCTAATTGTTTAAATAATTCTTGTTTTAATGATAGATTTTCTGATGCACTTTCAATAATTACATCCGCATCTTTTAGATGATTTAGTTCAGTAGAAAAGGATAAGAAAGATGTCGTTTCCTTTTCGCTAAATGGAAGAGGAAATCCATTTTCTTTAAAAAGTCGATAATAGGTTTTCAATTTTTCTTTTGCATTTTCTAATTCTATATTTGATATATCAACAACGTGTGTAGGAATACCATGAATAGCGAAATAAAAGGATATTCCAAAACCCATCGTACCTGCACCAATTACACCGATATTCTTCATTCTACAAACCTCCAACGATCTTAATAGAACATAATAGCGACAAGTAGACCAGGGATTGCAGCAATTAAAGGTATAACGACAGAAGTTGCAAAAATATGTTTATAAGCATCTTTATGGGTTAAACCAGCTACAATTAAAGTGGTAATAACAACTCCGTTATGCGGAAGTGCATCTAATCCACCAGAAGCAATTGCGCTAATTCGATGGAAGGCATCAGGATTAACCCCTAATTTTAAATAAAGATCCGTTAAAGTTTCCATCGCAATCGCTAAACCGCCTGAGCTAGAACCAGTAATACCAGCTAATAAGTTAGTGGAAATAATAAAGAGATTAAAGGATTACCAGGAATATTTGTCACAATATCTTGAAAAACAACAAAACCGGAAGTAGCTGCAATTACTGTCCCATACCCTACATCAGCAGATGTGTTAATAATAGGTAAGACAGCATTTGTTGCGCCAATGTTAACCACCTGTTTTTTCTTGTCAATATACTTCCAAAAGATGATGGCGCTTGCAACAACCGTAATCATTAATGTGTAAAGCACTTCAAGTTTAAATAAATTTAAAAGGATAAGTAATAAAGCTGGTGGAATTAAACTTAACACGATATTTGGTAGTTTTTTATTGGCATACTTATCTTTTGCCAGTTCATTTTCAGCTTCTTCAAGGTTTTTCATATTTAAATAAGTTTCACCGCGTTTTTCGGCCCGTTTTAATGCGAAATTTAAGTACCAGATAAGGATTGGGATAATGACAATAGTTGTAACAATCCCGATTAAAGCACCGGAAGTAACGGTAGTATATAAATAAGAGATTGGAATAATATTTTGAATAGCGGGCGTTCCAGGTAGCATCGTCATTGTGAAAGTTGCTATTCCTGGGAAGAAGGCAGCAATAAATAAGTGCCATGGAATATCCATTTCTTTAAAAATAGGTTTAGCAATTGGTAAAATTGCAAAGATAACTACGAATAAGCTAACCCCACCGTAAGTTAAAAGAGAGCAAATGAACATAATTGTCACTAAAACTCGTAACTTACTTTTTCGCCCTTACAGTTTAAGTAAATATTCAGCAATTGTTCGAGCTGCACCCGACTCTTCCATAAACTTACCGAACATCGCAGCAAATAAGAAAATTAGGAAGTAATTTTTCACATAATTTGTAAAGCCGCTCATGTAGGCGTTTTGGAAAGTTTCTAATATCGGCATATTATTCATAATCATGACAAATAAACTAACAACAGGTGCAATGATAATAATAGTAAATCCGCGCATTGCCAGAACGACTAATAAAATTAACGAAAGGATAATAATAATTAAACTCCACATAACTATTCACCTCATCTTTCTCAATACACTTGTCTTCAATTCGATAACGTTAAGTTAATTAAATCCAACTCCTTTCCTTCAACTAGGTAATAATTTTGAAAGCGCTTAAAATTTTAATGTGAGAACTTAATCCTTTCATTGATCATTCACAATTAAAGTTCAGTAAGAGAATGGATATACGAATGGAACCTCCCTTTTATTATTTAACTCATAATATTAGACGAGCAGTTGTTATATTCATTCATGAAAAGAATAAAAGGATGTTTGTTATGAAAACAAACATCCTGAATTAAAATTAGTTAATTTTGGGAGCCGTCCACATAACGGCCATGTTTGGGGATAGCGATGACATCGAAATCGATAGCTAACTTCGTTAAATTTTCTGTTAATTCTTGACCTTTCATAGGCATGCCATGACCGGTAATGGCAATTTGAGGTTTTAAATCACTTAATGTTTTCACAGAATCCCAAGCTTGTTGCCAATCGGTCGTAAAATATCGGGGAGGTCCGCTTATTTCTTGATCTTGAACGAGGGTTTTAAATAAGGATTCCTGTTTCACTGTGACAAATGCATCACCAGCAATTAATGCACCATCAGATTGTCGATAAAACGATACATGCCCTGGTGAATGGCCAGGTGTATGAATCCATTGCCATTCTAACATGGATGGAACGGTACCATCTGAAGGCAAGGGCTTAACATGGCTTCCTAAATTAATCGGTTCATTAGGGAAATAAGGAGACATTTTTGCAACCAATCCACCCTCTACCGTTGAATCAGGTTCAGGGTAGCTTTTAACCCCTGTTAAATAGGGAATTTCCAGTTCATGGGCATATACGGGTACATCCCAATGTTCAATCAATTCAATAATGGCCCCGACGTGATCAAAATGACCATGAGTTAAAACAATAGCATTTGGACGGGCATCAGCGCCAAATCGATTTTCTGCTTCATGAATAATCTTTTCAGCTGACTTAGGCATTCCCGCATCGATTAATGTCCATGCTTGGGAATGGTTTGTGTTACCGACCATACAAAGATTAACGACTTGGATTGTTAAAGAGTAGATATCTGGAGTTACTTCTTGTCCCAATCCACTCATTACAGAAGTTACAGGGATGAATTTATAATCTTCTCCATAATTCATTTGTTCACTCAAAGTTCCACCTTCCTTCTCTACTATTTTTTCTTAAAATTTCTAACCTATTCATTTATGTAAAAGAAAAACCCACTGCTCGGTGGGTTTTAAAATTATTCTGTTAATGGAATTTCTACTTTGGTTGAACCTTCCAAATAGTGAGGATAACTAAAGAAATAAATTTGTACAGGATTAACAGCACCTTTTAAATCGAAATGATAGGAACTTTCTGTAAAACGATTATGATTTTCATAAACGCTAAAACTGTTATGATAAAATTGATTACCTTCAGCATCTATCACGTCACTAAACAGTTGAACATGATGGTCTTCTTTTGATTTATAAGTGACTTCAATGGAGTTTGAATCAAGAATCTTTAAATCGAAGTCATCAATTGGCGGGACTTTTACTATTTTTTGACGAAGGAAATCAATTTCAACATAGTCTTCTCCCTTTGGTAAAGCTTCAATTTGATCTAATACTAGGGTTATTTTGTTTGGTTTTCTAAAGTAGTTACTTTGAATAAAGATACTATTGGTTTCTTCTCGAAAACTTCCAAGTCCGACAAGTCCATCTTGAACTTTACCCCACTCTTCGCCCTTTTCATCTAATACTTTCAAATGATCGATTTGTAAAATTTGCATTGTATTTTGGCTGTTCACCTTTAATTTCAATTCTGCTCTTAATGGGGAAATCGTTAATGATTGTACATAGATGGTTTGACCGTCGATCTTTAACGGTTTGTTCACATCGTAAACTTTAGACGGTTGAATTGGTTTTGTTAACGTGAATGGGATCGTGAAAGAAGTTTCCTTTGTATCATCAAATTTCAAATAAATTTCAAAATCCGGCTTGGAATAATCGATTTTCGATGTTGCAATAACTTCAAGTTTTCCTTGAATGGTTTTAGTAGGTTCTGTATAAGGCCAGCCAGAAGTCGAGGAACCATTGATTACTTCCCCATTTTGACTTAATTGAAATTCTTTTGTCTCTAAATTTGAAATATTGAAAGGTGCTTCCAATTCGTAAAAAATAACAATACCTGTTTCATCAGCAATTGTACCGAGAATCGTGAGTGTAATGTTGTTTTTCGTTTGTACAATATTTAGTTCTTCAAAGTATTCGTTATCCACAATATCTTTTAAACCTTTATCTTTTGTTAGCATTTCAACAAGGGGTGCAAAGCCAGGAATTTTAGCAACAGCATTTGCAAAAGCTGGTGAGACACGTATGGAACTAACAAATATAATGACTACAACGGCTATTAAAGCAACTTGTTTGAAGAAGAGACGATTTCGTTTTTGTCTTTTTTTATATTTTGCATATCCGTTATGTCGCATAGAAGCTAATTTTTCTGTAGGTACTACAATATTCGTTAACTCTTCCTTTAACTTGTCGAAATCCTTTTCGTTCATGACTGTCCCCCCTCACTAAATAAAAATCGTAGTTTTTTTAATGCAGTATGTAGCCTCGATTTTACAGTTCCTTCAGAAATGTGCATTTCCTTTGCAATCTCTTTATTTTTTAAATCACAAAAATATTTTAAATAAATGAGTTGTTGCTGTTTTGGAGTTAGTTTTGAAATAGCTTCAGAAAGTTCAAGATGATTATCATCATTTTGGAAAGTCCCTTCCGCTACATCGTTTCTTAATTCATAGCGCCTTTTTTTCTTTTGAATATCTGAACATACATTTAATAACACTCGAATGAGCCATGTGTTTAGAAATTCTGCTTGCTTTACTGTATGTATTTTACGAAAACAGCAAAATGTAAATTCTTGGATGGCTTCAAGGGAGTCATGTTCATTTTTTAAATAACTAAAAGCGATTCGGTAATGGGTGCTTTCTTCTTGTTTTAAAATTTGAAGTAAGGCCGTTTCATCTCCAGCGATTGCTTTTTTCGCCAATTCGATTTGTTCCATTCATTTCCCCCCTATACTTATTAGACATTTTGAAACGAGAAATCGTTCACTAAAATGATTGAAAATTTTTCAATTGTTGAATTTTAAGTCAAAATAAAAAAACGGATGTAAACCTTTTATCGGTTTCATAACATCCGTTTTCATTATCTTATTAAATGTGAAATTCAATCATATCATCAACAAAATGCCAATCATATGGAGTTTCTTGGTAAACGTAATAGTTTAACCAGTTATAGAAAAGTAAATGGGAATGGGCACGCCAAGTATTTTTTGGTGTTTTATTTGGATCGTTATTTGGGAAGTAATTGACCGGTAATTCTACCGGTTCACCTTTCTCCACATCTCGCTTATATTCATCTGCTAAAGTAGTAGCATCATATTCTAAGTGGCCAGTAATCATGATGTGTTTTGTATCCTTAGATTGGATAATAAATGGACCCGCTTCCTCCGAAAAGCTTAATAACCGAAGTTCAGGACAGTTGCGTACATCCTCGATGGATACGGAAGTGTGTCGGGAATGGGGCGCTACATATTCGTCACTAAACCCTCGAACTAAATCTACTGTTAAATCGGTAATGACATGGGAATAAATTCCTGAACATTTTTTAGGAAGTTCGAATTTTCCGATACCAAAATGGTGATAAAGTGCTGCTTGGGCTCCCCAACAAATATACATACAAGACGTTACATTGATTTTTGCCCAATCCATTATTTCTGTTATTTCATTCCAATAGTGTACGTCTTCAAATTCCATTCGTTCGACGGGTGCTCCCGTAATAATCATCCCGTCAAAACGACGATGTTTAATCTCGTTGAATGTTTTGTAGAAAGTATCTAAATGAGATTTTGAAACATTTTTAGATAAGTATGTAGCGGTATTGAGAAAAGTAACATTTGTTTGTAAAGGTGTATTTCCGAGTAAACGTAATAGTTGTAACTCCGTTTTCTCTTTTTCTGGCATCAAGTTACAAACTAAAATGTTCAAAGGTCGAATTTGTTGTGTTTGTGCGCGGTCTTCTTCCATAACGAAAATTTTCTCTTTGCGCAATATTTCTCCAGCAGGCAAACTCTTTGGTATATTAATAGGCATTTTTTGTTCCCCCATTTCTTAACTTTCATTTCATCTTAAAAAGAGAAGATAAATAAAAACCCCCTCATTCCAGCGTGAGAATGAGAGGGTACAATTTTATATACGCGCACTCTTATCTCCCAAGACAAATTGTCTTGCTGGAATTAGCACCTTTCTAACCGGTTGTTAGAGGTTGCTGAAGCTTCATTGGGCCATGTCCCTCTGCTTCTCTTGATAAGATTGATGAAATTAAAATAATACTATCACGTAAAGCTAATATTTGCAATATTCATTAATTATTTTTCTGTAAATAATTTTCCCGCCAAGTTGATTGTTCTTTTTGGAATATCACCTGTTCGAGCTTTTCATCCCAATTATCAATTAATGTATTCCAAACGCGTACGGTGAAATGATCCTGTTCTTCGTCGTATAAAATAAACTCAATACAGGGAATATCATTAATTTGGATATCTTCGATAGAATCAATCGATGGGGTTACGGACAAATTTTCCCCATTATCGTCTAAATCGGGTTGTTCAAATGCTTGAATTCCCTTTATCACCTGTTCGTTTTGTATCGATAATTCCTCTTCTTGTTTATGATATCGATACAGTTGCTCTGGAAAATCTTCATATTCTAGTACTTCTTCAATATCTCCATTTAAAAATAAATGGTGGGATGGGCTATAAAGCAATTCTATCGTTTTTATATCCTGTTCTTCTTCAAAAACACCGCTTTGTAATTGTTTTTGTCCCTTTTCCGTTTGTTGATAATGGGAATCCACCTTCGTAATTAATCCAGTTTTTTGCATTTTAGATAACAAATCTTGTATGAAGAGTTGTTCTACAAGAAGAATTTCACTTAGCTGTTCTGCATTTTCAAAGGCGTTGTTCGCAACGGATTGAAGAATCATTTTCATTAAAATATCCATTTTTGTACGGGATATCGGTTTATATGTAATATTTACACTGTGAACAGGTACACTCCAAGTATCCGTCTTCAAAATGGAGATATTCGATTTCTTTAAAAGTTGAGTAGATAATGATTGTTGTAATGAAAGTAATTCCATAAATCCACCTTACTACGTTGTAATTAGTAATTCGTCATGATTTCGGTAACCATTTTGTGATTGGACAATTTGATGCAAGTTTCGGTACATGCTTCTCGTTTCTTCCTTTTTAGGACGATTCGTAAACATCTCTATACTACCGATTAATACGAGTAACTCACGAGCTCGGGAAAGGGCTACGTTCAGTCGCCGGTAGTCCTTCGCAAATCCAATATCGCCGTGTTTATGATCGTTGTTACGAACCATGCTTACTAAAATGACGTCCATTTCCATACCTTGGAATTTATCGACTGAACCTGTACGAATATGTAAATGAGGAATGTTCAACTCATGTTCAATGAGTCGGTTAATCCGCTTTACTTGTTCAGCATAAAAACTAATTACCCCTACAGATTTTAATTCATCTTGGGCTATTAATCCTTCCGATTTAGCTTTTGCAGTCGCTTCATTTAGTTCAAGCAACATAGTACGAACAACTTCTAATTCAGCTTCATTATATAGACTTGAACCTTCCTTCATCCGTTCTTCAAAATACGGATGTCTATTCGGAATATCAATCCATAGTAAATGATCCGTTCGTTTTATAGATGGACCTTCTAATTTATGATCCCGTAATACATCTGAATCAGATAGCCCGCATTTCAATGAATCATTGCCATTTTTATAAAATGGAGCGATTGTTTGCATAATATTTTCATGCATCCGGTATTGAATGGCTAACATTTTTTTATTCGTTGCAGGCAAGTTTTTATATAGACGTTCGAATAAAGACTCCTCTAGTAATTTTTCTAATTCTCGTTTTTCCTCAAAGGTGTCGCTTTCTTTTAAAACCGTTTCTAATGTTTCTTCAAATGTATCATCCCCAATTAGTGGTGGTAACTGGTGATGATCGCCTACTAGAATCACCTTTTTCCCTTTTAACATCGGTAACAATAATTCTGGCGGAGTTGCTTTTGATACTTCATCGATAATCACAACATCGAAAATCGGATAATTGTCCATAAACTCTTTGTTGGCAGAAGCAACACATGTTGTACCAATGACATTTGCATGTTTAACATAAAGTTTTCGTATTTCATCTAAGTCATGTTCCGTAGCTTGCTCTAATAATGTTTTCCATTGAAGCTGCATTTTTTGAGCAATCGGAAGCATCTCAATTTTCTTATGGACTTTATCAATTTCTACCGTAATTGACTCCATTTTGGATTTTGTTTTTTCCAGTTCAAGTTCCGGATGTTGTTTTGTCAATTGTTCAAGTTGTTCATATTTCTTTTCAAGCTGTAATCCCTTCGAGTTTAGTTCTTTTAACTGGGAAATAAATTGTTTTAATAATGTTTGGCCACTTGTCATTTCCTTTTGAACACTTTCTAATTCCTGTTGTTTTTTTGATAACTGTTCTTCAAGAATGGATGTTTTTTCTTTGTTTTCCAATAATATTTGCATTTCATTTTCCAATGCTTCACAAATCGTATGAATTTCCTCGATAGAAGGGATAATGTCATCCTCTTGAATGATAGACTCGAAAGTGTTTAGTTGTTCTTTATACTTCTCTTGAGATTGTAATAAGTTTTGTTCTTTTGCTTTTAAAAGGTTTAAAGAAGATTGATCTGCTCCTTCCCTTTGCTTAAGCTGATCACATACTTCTTCTTTTATTTTACTAAAAACTAGAAGGGACTCATCTACAAGTGCTCTATAACGAAGAACTAACTGATTTAAATATTGCTTTCTTAAATAGAGGCCTTGGATTGATCGGGCTCCATTTTCTCTCGTTATTTTCTTTTGGGCAAAAGCATAGCTCAATTTCGTTAAAAACTCCTCGATTTCTTGTAAGGAGTAATGATGATTATTTGGTAAAGGATTCATCTGTCCTTCAATACCGAGGGATGTTTTACTATATTCAATTGCCTTATCTAAACGGATTGTAATTTCCTTTAAAGATTTAAAAGGTAAAAGTTGTTCATGAATTTTATCCAGGTCATGAAACAGTTGATTTAATACATATCCACGGTGAATGTTTTGATCTTCAATGAAAGATTCAATTTCATGTATTTTTTTCATCGATTCAACGGATTCGATAATGGAATTAATCGTATCGGAACTGCTTTCAATACCTTCCAATTCCTTCTGAACATTTGCAAGCTGCAACTCTATTTCCATGAGTTGTTGGGTTACTTGAATATATTCTAGAAGTTGCTTACTTTTTTTCAATTTTTCTTGCGCTTCAAACAGTTGTTCATCAATCGATTCGTTTGTTCCAATGGTAACTAATGAATGATTTAGTTCATTGATCTTTTCTGAAATGCGTTCATTGGAAGCGCTAAGCTTTTCCAATGCTTGTTCAGTCTTTTCTCGTTCTTTTTTCAGAGGGATAATTTGTTTCTTCAGCTGACCGATTTCTTCTGTTACAATTTTAAGCTCTTTTTCAGCAGCTTCCTTTTTTGCGATATCCTCTTGTAATTGACTCTCTTTTTGCTTTAAAGATTCAATTTCCTTCTCGTATTGGGTAATATCATTCTTCAATTGCTTTTCTTTTAGTTGGTGATCTTCAATTTCCTTCGTAATAGCTTCGTAAGTTTGCTTTTTCCAATAATCAGCAACATTTTCTTCTATAAATTTTTTACCGTCTTCTTCAATACTTTCAGTACGGCCATAGCGTAAAATACGGATATCCTTATTGTTTAATAATCGACTAAGGGCATTATCAACAGCTAGATTCGACTGAGATGCAATTAACGTTTTTAAACCAGCCTTTGCGTTTTGATAGCAAATTTCTGAAATAACCGTCGTCTTCCCTGTTCCTGGAGGACCTTGAATAACATATAAGTCTTCGGCTGACATTGCTCCACTAACGGCTTCTCGTTGATATTCATTTAAAGGATTATGGAATTCTAATGAAATATCTTTTTTACGTTCCGCGATTTTCGGAGTATCTTCAAATAAAATATTTTCGAGATTTGGATTGGCGGCTAATCCTTCCTTTAAATGTTCAAATCCTTTTAAAAGTCGGTTCAATTGGGATTTCGTTGAAGCATTACTAAATGTAATGTATTCACTTGTAAAGTCAAAGTCATTAGTGCGGGCAAGTTTAGCAACTTTTGCGTTTAATTCAATATCAATCGTCCTCGATTGTTGGTGAACTTTTATAACTTCTCCAATTTCTCTAGGATAACCTTTGACATATGCACTTAAGCCTTTTAGTTGTTTCCATTGTTTATCGTCAATGCCGTTACATCGTATCGTTACTTTCGAAAAGTCTTGACTATATTGAAGGGAATGAAAGGTAGCGTCAATATCATCAATAGAAGCATTTTTATATAAAACCTTTAAGTACCCTTCCCAACTGGAAATTCGTTTATTTACATAATCAAACCGTTCTTGAGCAACGGGAAGTTCTGCAATTGTCGAAATAAATTTATCGGAGTATGTATGACCGCTAATACGGGATGGCACAAAATGAATGCGCATTTTTTGTCTTCGATTCGTTTTAACCGGTGTATTTCTTCCCCGTGTTCTAAAACTTTTTGCAACGAGCCCATTTTTTAAGTCAAAGGCACAGTCGATGATAACTACACGATCACCAAATTTTTTTGTTAATTTTTCGTTCCGTTTATTATCAAAAAAGAAAGTTAAATTTAATGTCGTCTGTTCCACTGATTGTTTTTCAATATATACGTCGAAGCCATGCTGCAATTTAAAGAAGGCGTGTTCATCCTGGAAATGTTGTTTCAAAGCTTCTCTGGCAGTATTCGTTAACAAAATAAAACATTTAATTGTCTCCATTGCTCCCATTTGTTGTACCATGAACACACCTCCTTTCAGTCTTTCTTTTTTTGCTCATAAAGATTATTATATCAACATTCAAGGAATCGTGGTAGACGGACAAAAATAATTTGAAATTTGGTAAAAATAAAACAGACTAGCTTTTGGCTAGCCTGATCTTTTCCATTTAATTATTTACTTTGGCAATTTCTAAATATTTGGCATCCCACTCTGGGTCTACTTTACTTAATGGATAAGGTCTAAAACTATCTTTTTTCACTAATGTATGAAGTGAAGTAGCCGTTGCAGCAACAGAACCGTCTTCATGCAAAATTTCATAGCCATAAATCGTTTTTAATTTTGAATGGGACTCAACCCATGTACGAACCGTTGCAACTTGTCCATAACGCATTGCTTTTTTATATTGAATGGATAAATCTAATACAGGAGATATGTATCCTTGTTCTTCAAGTCCGGCATAATTAAAGCCAATATCATTTACTAATTGGGTACGTCCGATTTCCATCCAAACTAAATAATTTGCATGGTATACAACACCCATCTGATCTGTTTCTGCATACCGTATTTCAATTTGTTTTTCACTTACAAACATTTCTTTCACCTCAAATTTATTATAACGTATTTCCTTCTATTTTTAACAATAATAACAGTTGGCACATTGGGTGATAATAATGTTGAAATATAGTGAAAGAACATTTTCCTTTATAGCAATTGCTTGGCATTTATGGTAGCATAAAACTCTATACAAATGAAGGACGTGAAATGACTTTGATTAAAATTGAATTACCAAAACCGAATGTTGTCATTTATCAACGACAACAACAATTAAAGGAAGGGGACGTGCCGATTACACCTTACCATGGCTTTATTGATTTTCACAAAATTACCCGTGATAAAGGCGGAATTTTCTTCTTTTACAATAAAGAAAACGAGTTATTATTTGTAGGAAAAGCACGTAAAATTCGTCAACGCATTAAGAAACATTTTGAAGATAACGTTTCTCCGATGAAAAATCATCGGGATGAAATTTATAAAATTGAAGTATATGAAATCGAAGATCCAATGGAACGGGAAATTTATGAAACATATGCGATAAATACTTTACGTGCAAAATATAACGTAGAGAAAGTGTTTTATTAATAAAAGAAGCTGATTGGGAAACTCACCAATCAGCTTCTTTTTAGTTGAATTCTAGCATTTCAGCAATTTGTTTAAAATCTTCTAATACGAAATCTTTATTTTTTATTACATCGTTAAACCATGGATCAATTGGTTTTTTAAATTGTTCCTCTGGTTGTTCTTCATGATGGAGAACAAAAACTAAGTAATCAATCATTTTTGTGCGTTCTTCATAAAATTTAGTACGTTGGTGGAAATCTTTATTTATTTCCACATTAAACATTTTTCCTAAACGAATAATTCCTGCGTTTACATGTTGTTCAGCGTATAATGATGAACCTACAATAGCAAGCTTTTGATTAAAGGATAACGGCATTTGTTTAAAATAAGTCTTCATTAATTCTTCTGTTTGGTGTGCGATTAACTGAAGTTGGATTTTTTGTGCAGCTGTTAAAGTATGGGTTTCTTCAAATACTGGTAAAATCGTATAGGCTTCATCTAAAAGTGCCTTTACATTATCATACCGCTCTTGCTCATATGTTTCCCCTACTCTTCGATAAATGGTTTCAGCAACGAATAATCGCTGTAAATAACCTGTTAGTAAAATCATACCGTTATATTGTGTTGTTACCTTATTTGTCATATGAAATGACCCCTTTCGTTTTTGTTTTGGTCATTTCGTAAAGAAAGTCCCTTATATCATCATGTATGACATTACCATAGAAAGATAGACAACGTCATTTAAAAGCTTTTCTAAATATCCGTTGAGGTTAATTTTGTCTTATGCTGGGTTAATAAACTTACGACGATAAATACAATGAAGGATGCTAGCACAGGAATTGTTACACTGTGCATCCCAAAAATGTTCGGAAATTCACGCGTAATATAAATATAAAGAAAAAGACCTGTAATCATTGAAGAGATAACGCCATATTTATTCGCTTTTTTCCAATATAGTCCGAACACGACAGACCATAAAAAGGCAGATTCTAAACCGCCAAAGGCAAAAAGATTCAACGTGATTAAAAATTCAGGTGGCTTTAATGCAAAGAAAACGACTGCTAGTCCAATTACGGTTGTGACGAGAAAGCTTCTATTTTTAATTTGTTTATCTGATGCCTTCGGATTAATGAAATTAAGGTAAATATCCTTCACCACCGTTGAGCTTACAAGAATCAACAAAGCATTTACCGTCGACATTATTGCTGCCATCGGTGCTGCTAACACAATACCAGCTAAAACGGGATGAAGTACTTCTAGTGTCAATATTGGCATGACTGTGTCTGCCACTTCAATTCCTGGTACGACAGGTCGAGCAAGTACGCCGATTAAATGCATACCGAACATAATTGTTCCAATACCAATTGTTCCGATTAAAATGGCTAGATGCAAGCTTTTGGAATCTTTATAGCTCATTGCACGAACAGCGATTTGAGGTAGGCCAATTACTCCTAATCCGATTAAAATCCAAAAGGTTGAAACATATAAAGGAGTTAGAGAACCATCAGAACCAAAGGGTGATAACATTTCAGGATCCTCTGTTACAAGGGAGTTCATAATATTATCCAATCCCCCACCTGCCATGATCGTCCCAATTAATAAAATAACCGTTCCAATAATCATTACCGTTCCTTGCATTGCATCTGTTAAGGCAACAGCACGAAATCCACCAATAATAACATAGACAAGTACTGTCACAGCAAATATGAGTAAAGCGGCGGTATAATTAAGTCCCGTTAATGATTCAATTAATCGTGCTCCCCCTACCCATTGGGCAGTCATGGATGCAAAGAGGAAAACAATGATGCTAATAGCTGAAATAAAAATAACAATATTACTTTCATATCGTTTTTTTAAGAAGTCAATTAATGTAATGGCTTCATAACGTCTAGAAATAATGGCAAATTTCTTTCCTAAAATCATCAAAACAAAATAGCCTGCTGGAAGTTGAGCCATCGAAAGAAGAACCCAACCGAGTCCTAAATTATATGAAACCCCTGGTCCACCGATAAAACTTGATGCACTACCGTAAGTAGCCATCATCGTCATCGCAAGTAGGAATCCTCCCATCTCACGACCACCTAAGAAATATTCCTGTAAGAAAGAATTAGAAGTACGAACTTGTTTATTGGCCCAAAAACCGATAATAAAAATTATTGCTAAAAAGAGCAGGAGCGGAATAATTACTTGCCAATGAATCATTGATCTCCCTCCCAATCTTCAAAGGGTACATCTTTGAAAAATACTTTCATTGTAAACCAAATGAGAATAATCATAAAAATAGATCCAGCTATACAGCTAAAGAAAAACCAAGTGGGAAAACCTAAAATATATTGATATTCTGTTGGATCACCGGAACCTAATCCATATGCACATCCAAACCAAATAGCAAAGTTAATTATTACAAGCGCTACTCCAATTAACGCCTCGCGATTTGCAATTTGAAAACGCTTATCTTGCAACATCATTCATCCTTTCATCAAAAAAACTTGGATACTTTTCTATCATACTTTGTCATTTATGGAAATGGAAGATTTTAATGAGCCATTTTTCTTGTATAGTTCATCATCTAATTATTCAAAATATGAAGGAAAGAGAAATAAAACGTTTTACTAGGGGGAAATTGTTTTTTTACGCAAACATATTTTGTTATAATAATAGAGTATTCACACGTTATTGTGTGTTAATTAGGATGGAGGATTTACGTTATGAAAAAACTTTCTGCAATTTTAATGGCCTTTGCTTTAGCTTTCTCAAGTGTAGGAACTGTTATGCTTGTTGATGATGTTCAAACAGTTGAAGCAAAATCGTACAAGTCTGGTAAAAAAAGCTACAATAATAATACTGGTACAACGAATAATTTCCAAGATAATAATACAGGGACAAACTCTACTGTAAATAAATCAACTTCTACTACAAACAAATCAACTAGTACTACTACGAAAGGTGGCTTTACTAGCGGTGGTCTTATGAAAGGATTATTCGTTGGTGGGTTAGCTGGATTATTGTTTGGTAGCCTTTTCTCTGATATGGGATTGATCGGGAACATTTTAGGATTTGCGATCAATGCAGCGGCCATTCTTTTGATTGTTTTCATTTGTATGAAAATATATCAAATGATGAAACGTAAAAAAGATAAAGAGGTAACGGACAGTTGGAAAAGATAACATTATCTGAACAAGAAGTAATCAACGCTCTTTGCTATTTCCACGCAAAATTTAAGCATGTTCAACCGACAGATGTGGAAGTTGAATTAATGTATGATGATGCGGCTGGTTTTACTGCTGAAGCTTATGTGAATGGGCAAATGGATTTCTATAATACTGTGAATTTTATTACGGCTATTCGACTTTATCTTGATGAACAATTACACCGTGATTCGATTGCCGCTCGAATTATGTTAGATCTTCATGATGAAGAAGGAATCATTGCGCATATTGAATGGTAAAAAATTAGAGGTGTCCTAGTAGACACCTCTTTTTTAATAATCTAATTCGGTTTTATCTAATGTAACGGTTTTTCTAACGTTCGTATTGCGATCTTTTAAATGATAATATTTAATATTCCCATTGATTAATTCTACGAAAAATTCGATTTCTGCATGTTTATATACGGGCCACTTTGCTAATGCTAGCAATCCTTGAGGTGGAGGAATTTGTTCTAAACAATCCAATATGTTCGGATTGTTAAAGTTTAAATAAAAATAACGCCCATCTCGAAACTTCGCAAGAATGCTATATCTATTATTCATAATTCCTCCCTCTTATTTTTCGTTATAAAATAATATATTTTATTTCTTTTATTTTATTAACAGTAAGTATCCTTTTCAATAAAAATTTCTATCGAATGTAAATTGAATTTTTCATTCCCTATTATATAAAAGAGTTTTAATTATAATAAAAAAACCGATAAGTTCAAATGGAACTTATCGGTTTCTATTTAAAGTCAATTATTGAGCTGCTTTATTACGAAGTACCATTTGTAAGATACCACCATGACGGTAGTAGTCTACTTCTACTTCTGAGTCGAAACGAGCTAGAGCTTTAAATTCTTTAACCGTTCCATCTTCAGCTTTTGCAGTTACTGTTAAAATATCACGTGGTTTAACATCATCTGTAATATTAACAGAAATTTCTTCTTTACCAGTTAAGCCTAAAGTTTCTGCGCTTTCGCCAGGTAAGAATTGAAGTGGTAAAACACCCATCATTACAAGGTTTGAACGGTGAATACGTTCGTAGCTTTGTGCGATAACTGTTTTAATACCTAGTAAGAATGTACCTTTTGCTGCCCAGTCACGAGAAGAACCCATACCATAATCGTTACCAGCTAAAACAACTAAACCAGTACCTTGTTCTTGGTATTTCATTGCTGCATCATAAATGTACTCAACTTCTCCAGTTGGCCAGTAAGTAGTGAATCCACCTTCTGTACCAGGAGCGATTTGGTTACGGATACGGATGTTTGCGAATGTACCACGCATCATTACTTCATGGTTACCACGACGAGAACCATAAGAGTTGAAGTCGCGGATTGCTACGCCATTTTCTTGTAGGTATTTACCTGCAGGCGTATCTTTACCAATTGCACCAGCTGGTGAAATGTGGTCAGTTGTAATAGAGTCACCAAACTTAGCGATTACACGTAAACCATCAAGGCCTTTGATTGGCTCTGGAGTTTTAGATAATCCTTGGAAGAATGGTGGGTTTTGAATGTAAGTTGATTTTTCATCAAATGTGTATAAAGACTCAGTTGATGTTTCAATTGCATTCCATTTTTCGTTGCTATCGAATACTTTTGCATATTCTTTTTGGAATAATTCACGAGTAACAACTTTGTTTAAAACTTCATTTACTTCTTCAGTTGAAGGCCAGATGTCAGCGAAGAATACATCGTTACCATCTTTGTCTTTACCTAAAGAATCTTTTTGTAAATCGATATCTACAGTACCTGCTAAAGCATAAGCAACAACAAGTGGTGGTGAAGCTAAATAGTTAGCTTTTACTAATGGGTGTACACGACCTTCGAAGTTACGGTTACCAGAAAGTACTGAAGTTACGAATAGATCTTTGTCTTTAATTGCTTCTTCGATTTCAGGTAATAACGGACCTGAGTTACCGATACATGTTGTACAACCATAACCAACTGTGTTGAATCCGATTTGGTCTAGGTAGCTTTGTAAACCTGATTCTTCTAAATAGCCAGTTACAACTTTAGAACCTGGTGCTAAAGAAGTTTTAACCCATTTTGGTGGTTGAATACCTTTTTCAACTGCTTTTTTCGCAACTAAACCAGCAGCTAAAAGAACGTATGGGTTAGATGTATTTGTACAAGAAGTGATTGCAGCGATTGCTACAGCACCAGTTGGCATTTCTACATCGCCATCAGCAAATTTAATTGTTGATGTTTTAGAGAATTCATCTTCAGTTAAACCGAAACCTTGTACGCCCATTGGAGCAGTAACTGCTTCATGGTAACGAGCTTTCATTTCTGAAAGAGGAATTAAATCTTGTGGACGTTTTGGACCAGAAAGGTTTGGTTCAATTTCGTCTAATTTAATTTCTAATACATCAGTGTAAACTGGTTCTAATGATGGATCAAAGAACATGTTGTTCGCTTTTAAGTAGCTTTCTACAACTTGGATATGCTCTTCGTCACGACCAGTTAAACGCATATAGTTTAATGATTCTTCGTCAATTGCGAAGTAACCACATGTTGCACCGTATTCAGGAGCCATGTTCGAAATTGTAGCACGGTCAGCTAATGGTAATTTAGATACACCAGGACCGAAGAATTCTACAAATTTGTTAACTACGCCGCGTTGACGTAAAACTTGAGTTACTTTTAATGCTAAGTCAGTCGCAGTAGCACCGTTTGGAAGTTCACCAGTTAATTTTACACCGATAACTTCTGGAATTGGGAAGTAAGAAGGTTGTCCAAGCATACCTGCTTCAGCTTCAATACCACCTACACCCCATCCAAGAACACCGATACCGTTGATCATTGTTGTATGAGAGTCAGTACCTACTACTGAATCTGGGAAAGTTTCAAAAGTTCCATCTTCGTTCTCTTTAACGTGAACGACTGGAGCTAAATATTCTAAGTTTACTTGGTGCACGATACCAGTTGCTGGTGGTACAGCACGGAAGTTATCGTATGCAGTTTGAGCCCATTTTAAGAAGTTGTAACGTTCTGCGTTACGTTCGAACTCAAGATCCATGTTCGCTTGTAATGCTGAAGCATTACCGTATTTGTCAACTTGTACTGAGTGGTCAATTACAAGGTCAACAGGAATAGCTGGGTTAATTTTATTTGGATCTCCACCTAATTCTTTCATAGCTGAACGTAAAGAGGCTAAGTCAACTACTACTGGAACACCTGTGAAGTCTTGTAATACTACACGTGATGGTTTGAATGGTACTTCCGCTTCCGGATTAGCACCCTCAGCCCATTTAGCTAATTCGTCTACATGTTCTTCTTTAATTACGTAGCCATCATATTGGCGTAATACAGATTCTAATAATACTTTAATTGAGTATGGAAGGCGTGATACTTTTGCGATACCAGCTTCTTCGATTGCAGCTAAACGGTAGAAGTTATACTTTTTACCATTTACTTCGAATGAAGAACGGCTGTTGTGTAAATTGCTTGCCATTTTTTACTCCCCCTAATTAATATTGAAAAGGCTTGCAAAGCTTTTCTCCAGTAATTATCATAAACGATTCTTATACATAAGTAAATTACATTAATTTTATCTTTTGTGATAAGTTATTTTTATGACCTAGTAATTTACTTTGCGAAAATCATTATAACTTACTTTGTCAAAATAGAAAAGAGCATCGTATCGATGCCCTTTTAATAGAAATAAAATTATATAGACAACTCATTTAATACGGAGTCATTTTCCCCTAATACTTTTATTGTAAAACTTTTAGCGTTATCAATTTCCTCTAAATCTATGTACCAAATAGCGTATCCTTCTACATTATAGGTGGATAGTATGTCATCAGATAAAAAATCTAATTGAATAAGTTTAGCATGCTTATTATTTACTGAAATTTGGATATTCCCTTTTGGTTTTATTAAACCAAATAAAATTTTACTATCGGAATGGGCTGACGTAATTGCATTTTCCGTCAATGCATTCGGTAGTTTTGAATAGGTCCCTTCTCCTGCGCTCCATCCTTTAAAGTTTTTTTCCACATAACCAGTTCCAAAATATTGCCCATTTGATAAGAAGAAATAGCGTTGTTCCTTGTCACTTTTTGGTCCTTCAATCCATTCATAGTTAGCATCGGTAGGAAGAGCTTCCTCTGGGGTATCTTTTCCATCCCCAGTGAACGCGGTTAAAGAAATGTTGAAAATAAAGGCAAGTACAATGACTAACCCAGCAAATAATAGAATTCTTGTTAATCGATTTCGCATTCTTTTCACCTCGATTATCTTTTGAAAATCGTTATTGTTTCATCCATTTTCCAATAAATAATGATACTACCCCTTTTAGCTCAGGCAATTTTTGAGAAAATTTTAATGTGAAGTATAAAGTTTTCATAAAATGTAATGTATTTGTACGTGCAGCGAAATATTGTGGCGTATAGCCTACTTCCATTAAATAAAATTGTAGTTTATCAAATACTTGTTCTACCCATTCGATTAAAATTTCTTCTGGATACCCTTTTGCCATTAGTTTTTCAACAATCGTGACGAGGCGTTCATCCTCATCATCAACATAGACTGAATCTTTCCATAAGCTGTTTTTAATTCCTTGTAAAAGAATTGGCGCAAAACGCATTTCAAATAATGGATGGGCAACAATGGAAGTAGCTAGATCAGCTCCATGGGCAATAGCATGAGCCCAACCTTTTTCGTGAACGAATCCCCGTACATCGTTTTCTTTCGATAAATAGTGGACGGCTTCCTCTAAAATTCCTTTGGCTTCCTCATCGGATAAAAAGCGAATTTGGGAATCAACATTTAATAATCCACATAACCATAAAGCAGAAAAGGATCTGGTGAATACTAGGTCGCTATCCCGTTCTCCTATAGAAGCATATAAAAAATCAGCTCCTTTAAGTGTCTCAGTCAAATGCTTCATTTGTGTAGTAGTTAATAAGTTGTCTGCAAGTAATTCTATAAATAATCGATAATTTAATTTATCCCTTAATTCATCTTCAGGGTAACCGATGTTATTTAACATATTTTCGATGAGTATATCGCCCTGTTCATTCATATACTGCTGTCTTTCGGTATGGTTCATATCGAGTATTTTAATCAACGTTTCTTTCAAAATGAATATCCTCCTTAGCCAGATGAGCACAATTGTATTTATTGTAAACTTCTAAAAGCTATTTGGCAAAAATGATAAATAGTCTTCATTAGATGATTAAATGTATGGTTTCGAATATTGAGATGTTTATCCCAAATTTTTCAAATTGTTGTAAGAAAACGATTAAGATTAGGAATTTTTAGTGAAAATAGGAGTATTGATTGTTTATGAGGAGGAAATACCCTGATGGTTTTTAAGCGATTATTTTCTTTATTATCAAAAGTAAAAACGATACAACATACAATCCAACATTCGAAAGCCGGTAATTTTGTACAACTAAAACCGAAACTGTATAGAGAATCCATTCATTTTAATAAAAACATGGTTTTAGCAGGAGATATGTATGAGGAAACGATGATTGAAGGATTTATTATCGTACCGAAAAATATTTCAGTAACTTTGCAAAATCTAACGATATCCCCTACCGCACAAATGTATGTAGAAGGTGAAGTTGTACTTCAAAATTGTCGATTTGTCGGTGGGAAAAGCAATGTACATGTAACAATTGATGGCGGAAAAATAAACGCTTATAACTGCCATTTCGAACAAGCGAAGGAGATGGCAGTTTCAATACTAAATGGCAGTAAAGCGATATTTGAGAATTGTACGTTTGTTCAAAATGAGAAAGTTCACATATTAGCTGAATCCTCACAAGCTTGTATTGAAAAATGTGAATTCTCCCATGGGAAACATGGCATATGGATAAAAAATGGCTCCCTTATTCAAACGAGAAATGTCCATTTACATCATCATACAAACACACAAATTATCGTAGAAGATGCAAAATATATCGATCATGAAAGTTTAATCGAATCTGGTGATGGTATAGGATTACAACTATTACATGAGGGGGATGCGTCCCTTCAAACGACGGTTTTTCAATACAATGGCAAAACTCAAATTTCTGTTCAAAAGGGTTATTTAACTGCAAGATATTGCTCGGTATTACAAGGAGATTTAGCAGGAATAGCGGTTGCTCAACACGGTGAAGTACAAACTTATCATTGTGTCATTGCTCAAAACAAAAAGGCAAATGTTATCGTTTCGAAAAATTCAAAGATGAATATCGAATGTTGCCATATCCATAGTGGAGAAAGTACGGGTTTGCAAATACTTGATGAATCGATTGTTAACCTATTTGAATCGAAACTAAATGGACATCGTTCTGCGCAAATTTCTATTTCCAATAAATCGATTTGTTCGATGAAACAATGTGTTGTAAAAGAAGGATATCATGTTGGAATTTGTATTGAAGATAAAGGGAATTGTACAATTGTTGATAGTGAAATTACCCATAATGCCAACTCGGCAATTACGATTTTCAAATCGGAGTTAACGATTATTAAATCGATCTTATCCGATAACATTGGAAATGGCATATTAGCAATGTCCCATTCTAAAGTAGAAGTAGATTTATGCAAGTTTTTTGACAATGAAATGCCCCATATCGCTTGTAAATCCCATGTGAAAATCGAGTTACTTCAAAGTCAGCTTTATAATGGGAAAAGTTTATTTATTGTGAATGAATGTGAATTAACTGCTACTCAATGTCAATTTTATGATAGTCATAATGTACAAATAGAAATTTGTGATCTATCTACGGGACGCTTCGAGCAATGTCAAATTTATAATGGTAAATCTTACGGATTGAAAGTGTTAAGAAATTCTAGTCTTTATTTATTAGATAGCCAAATTTTCCATCATGAATTGGCACAAATTGTTGTCAATGATAGTTCGGTAATTATGAAAAATAGTGAAATGTTTGATGGGAATCGTAATGCGTTAATTATTCAAAATCATAGCGAAGTCTATATTCAAGATTGTTTTATTTCAAAACACGTGCAACATCAATTGTGGATTGATTTTGAATCGACTGTGGAACTAAAAAGTGTACAAATTATGGACGGTGCTCATTCTGATATTTTTGCTCAAAATCAATCTTCGGTGTATGTTTCCGATAGCATAATCCGGAATAATAAATCCCGCTTTAATGTGCAAGCGGTTAATTTTTCAAAAATTGAATTAATCAAAACCGTCGTTGAAAATAGCTATGGCGATGTTTATTATAGTGAAAATAATAGTTTTATTAAGCAATTAGACTTTTGATTTTGAAGCTAGAAAATAGAGAGAATTATCCCGATATAGGTTAAATGTTCTAAATGAAGCAATTTTAGTTTTCGAAAAGGATTTTGTGTGAGAAAATAGTTTTTTGGAAAGGAAGATCGAAAACTATGAGAACATTAGAAAAAATTACCCCAAAGTTCGATCCTTGGGAAGCTTATTTAGATGTGGAACAATACGGGAAATTAACACTCTCTAACATAGAATTTACAACGACAACTTTATGTAATATGAGATGCGCTCATTGCGCAGTTGGCTATACACTTCAAACGAAAGACCCGGAAGCCCTTCCGATAGATTTAATAATGAAACGTTTAGATGAAATTCCCCATTTAAGAACGTTAAGTATTACAGGTGGAGAACCAATGTTAAGTAGAAAATCGGTTAAAAATTATGTTAAGCCGATTTTACAATATGCCCACGAACGTGGTATTCGTACTCAAATGAACTCTAACTTAACGATTGATGGTGAAAGATATTTAGAGATTGCTCCTTACTTAGATGTATTGCATATTTCCCATAACTGGGGAACGATTGAAGAGTTTGCGGAGACTGGTTTTGCCATGATGGAAAGAAAACCGACTTTTGAACAGCGGGCCGGTCTTTTCGAAAGAATGATTGAAAACTCTCGTATGCTTGCAGAACAAGGAGTAATGGTATCGGCCGAAACAATGTTAAATAAAAAAACGATTCCTTATATCGAACATATTCATCATCAAATTGTTCATGAAATGAAATGTGCTCGTCATGAAGTGCATCCAATGTACCCTTCAGATTTTGCATCAAGTTTAACTTCCCTTACTTTAGATGAAACTCGGGAAGCTATTCATAAAATATTAGATATTCGTGATGAAAATACGTGGATGTTATTTGGAACTCTTCCCTTTTATCCGTGTAGTCAAAATGAAGAAGATCAAAAATTACTTCAACGATTACGTGAGGCAAAAAATGTAACGTTACGTAATGATCCAGATGGTCGATCCCGTTTAAACGTTAATATTTTTACAGGCGATGTAATTGTAACCGATTTTGGGGATACACCAGCCCTTGGTAATATTCAAAAGGATTCTTTACCAAATGTTTTTGACAAATGGTTAGCAACCGATTTAGCCCAATCATTAAATTGTCACTGCCCTGCTGTCAAATGCCTAGGACCAAACGTATTAGTTAAAAATATGTATTATAAAGATGCTGAATTTATTAGTGGTTCAGTAAAATAATGAAAAAGGTTAAGTAAAGTTGTGGACTCCACTTCCCTACTTAACCTTTTTTAATGTTGAATTTTTTTATATGCTTCTACGATGAATGTTTTATAAATCGAACTAGTAAAATTCATGACCCCATGATAAGCGTATAAAATTTCCCGTTTTGCCGATTCCTTCTCCCCTAATTCTAAAAAACAAAGGGCCCTTACTGCAAAGTTTCTATACATTATCGCTAAATCAATTGGATGATGAGTAAAAGATGGTATTGATAAATCTTCACTTGTTTGAAGCGCTTCATTATAAAGTCCTTGCGCCCAATAGGCATAGGCTTGTTCCATTCGGTAAAACGTAAAAATATGCTCGTCCACTTTTGTACCATACGAGCTTTTTTTCAAATGCTCATTTAAACTAGGAACCTTTTCGTAATCCTTATCAATCATATTCATATAGTGGGCTTGGCAAAATACGAGTGTATTATGTGCGAACTCATTCTCTGTAAAATCAGCATGTTGTTTAAGCTTTGTTAAATAATAGGCGCTTTTTTCCTCATCCCCTTGTTGAATGGCTAAGACGAATGAATAACGATAAAAATCATCTAATCGATAATAGATTCGATTTTCGTGGGCGATATTTAAAGCGATATTCAGATGCTTTTGAGAGTTTTCAGGATCGTCAATAGCACCATAAAGGACTGTTAATATATAATGCATATCTAAAATAGATAATTTATCAATTAAATGTTCGTATGGTTTTGTTCTTTTTTCAGCTTCTTGTATCCACTTTAAAGCATGTTCATAGTCATTTTTATTGAAATAAAATCCTGATAAAAAAGAATAACAACTAATGACTTGACTATATGCATGAATTTTTTCGTAAAAAGAAATGATGTGAGACATTGAGATCGTCTCTTTTTGATAGTTCAAAACAGTATTTAATCGAATGTATAGATCCAATAATCTTATTTCTTCATAGTTTTTCCCGTGTAATTTCTCTCTTACCGAAAGAATCCTTTGAAGTAAAGAATTCATAACGTCTTTTTCTCTCAATTCAAATGGAGAAAAGATATTGTTATACTCCTTCTCAATTTCAAATAGTAAAGTGCGAAGTTCCTCTAGATGATCTTCGTCGAGTAGAGATGAAACTTCTACTCCGATTCTTTCAGCAATATATCGTAAACTTTCCATTGAAGGCTGTGCTTTCCCATTTTCGATTAAACTCAACATACCTTTTGTTAATCGTTCTCCAGCTACTTCTGCTAAAGTCATTTTCTTTTCTTTTCTAAATTTTTTAATACGTTCACCTAAAGAATTAATTCCAACCACCCCATTTCCATCTATTGTATCAATTAACAATTCAATCGGAAATATTTTAGTTTTATTAAACAAATTTTAAACGTCACTCGTATTATATGTAATGAAAGTTAAATTAAATTAAACTTTATTATTGCGAATTCCCAATGTTTCGCTTATCATTAGTTTAATTAAATTGAACTTTTAAGTTGAGGGGGTTGTTATTATGGTTGAAATTGTAAAAAAGAGGCGTGCAACATATCATTTATACACGTTTTTGTTTAGTAAAATGATTTCTGCTCTTGGAGCTAATGTTTATTCCTTTGGAATTAGTATGTACATTTTATCGATTACCGGTTCTGCATTAAGTTTTGCTGCGAATTTAATTTTTTCCATTATTCCTCGAGTTATTTTGTCACCGATTGCGGGAATTCTAGCTGATCGAATTCCGAAAAAAGTAATGGTTCTTGTAGGTCAAGGTGGTACCGTATTAACAATTAGTGGCTTACTTCTATATAGTTTACTGTTTGATATTTCCATAGTGGCCATTTATATTACAACGTTTTTTTATACAATTTGTAGCACATTCTCAGGTATTGCCTTTTCCGCATCAATCGCCAACTTAGTCGATGAAGAGAGAATCCAAAAAGCGATGTCCTTCAATCAATTATCGATTTCCGTTTCGGGAATCGGTGGACCAATTGTCGGTGGGATGCTGTTCGGATTTGTTTCAATGGAATGGTTTTTATTCATTAATATCCTTTCATATATTATAGCCTTTTCATTAGAAGCAACAATGAATTTTAAACTTTATACAAATCAGCTAGAAGAACCAACCTCCATTGAAGAATCAATGTTGCAAAGTTTTAAAGAAGGATTTACCTACTTAAAAACAAAACCAGTTATTTTAAGAATTCTTATTGTAAGTCTTTGGTTAAATTTGTTTTTGTCCTCTGTAAGTGTTGGAATTAACTTTATTTTAGTTGAAATCTTAAAGGTGGAATATTCACTTATTGGATTCATTGAAGCTGCTGCAGCCATTGGGATGTTGTTTATTTCTCTTTATTTTGCAGCAAGGACAAATGTAAAATACCCTCTTCAGTTTTCAAAACGTGCCCTTTTTATGCTAGGGATATTAGTAGGTGTAATGACTATTCCATTAATTTTCCATTTTTCATCAAGTGCAATATTTATTTATTTTTTAGCTGTCATGTTCTCCTTTGGTTGTTTAACCGTATTAACGAATACACCAATTATGGTCATGATGCAAAAGGATGTAGATGAAAGTTATAGAGGGAGAATCTTTGGAATACTTGAAATGATGGCGATGGGATTAATGCCAATTGGTTCATTAATTTTTGGTATTCTCTATGATGTACTTCCCGCTCAAATTATTTTACTATTTTGTAGTGCATCATTAATTATTATCACACTTGTTGCTATTCCAAGGTCTTTAATCATGAGCATATATCCAAATTTAAAAAAGAATACAAGCGAGCTAGAACAGCCACTATTTAAAAATACGTAAAATAAAAATCGATAAAATCAGGAATGTCTGATTTTATCGATTTCTTCAGTTAAAATACGATTCTTTTTTCTTCGTAAGCCTTAATATGCTCTTCGTATTGGAAAGTTAAAGAAATTTCATCCCAACCATTTAGTAGCATTTGTTTATAGTATGGATCAATTGAAAAGGAATAAATGGATCCATCTTCCCCTTTAACAGTTTGTTCTTCTAAATTTACTTCCACATTATACGGACTTTGCATACCTTTTGCTAAAATTTCATCGCACGCTGCTTCCGTTAATTTTATTGGTAATATCCCATTTTTAAAACAGTTGTTGTGGAATATATCAGCAAAACTTGGGGCAATGACTACCCGGAAACCGTAATCTAAAATGGCCCATGGTGCATGTTCCCGGGAAGATCCGCAACCGAAATTATCTTGTGCAACTAAAATTTGCGAACCTTTATATTCAGGTTTATTTAAAACAAAATCTGATATTTCGTTACCTTGTTCATCAAATCGCCAATGATAGAACAAATAGCGACCGAAACCAGTTCGTTCGATACGTTTTAAAAACTCTTTTGAAATAATTTGGTCAGTATCGACGTTTTTGCGATCCAATGGTGTTATAACACTTTTTACTTGATTAATAGGTTCCATTGCTTTTCACTCCTCGGGTTAAACTTCTTGCTTTACATATTTACGAACATCTACGAAGTGACCTTCGATAGCAGCTGCAGCAGCCATAGCCGGACTAACTAAATGTGTTCGTGCACCTGCCCCTTGACGTCCTTCAAAGTTTCGGTTTGAAGTGGATGCACAACGTTCTCCTGAAGGGATGATGTCTTCATTCATACCAAGACAAGCGGAACAACCAGATTCACGCCATTCGAAACCAGCTTCGATGAAAATTTTATCTAACCCTTCAGCCTCTGCTAATAATTTTGTTGAATGGGATCCTGGAACGACAATTCCTCGAACACCTGGGTGAATTGTTTTTCCTTCTACAATACTAGCTGCCGTTCGTAAGTCTGATAGACGGGAGTTTGTACATGAACCGATAAATACGTGTTGTATTTCAATAGAAGAAATTGGTTGACCTTCTTCTAATCCCATATAAGCTAGTGCTTTTTGTAGAGCAGCTTTATCCGATTCTGTTTCGAAATCTTCGATAGTTGGAACGTTTTTTGTAATGCCAGTTCCCATAGACGGATTAGTTCCCCAAGTGACGATTGGTTCGATTTCATCGGCATCGATTTCCAATACAACATCATAGGAACAATCGGAATCTGACGCTAAACTTAACCAATATTCGGCAGCTTTTTCGAACTGCTCACCCTTTGGAGCAAAACGGCGTCCACGCAAATATTCCACTGTTTTTTCGTCTGGTGAAATAAGACCCGCTTTCGCTCCAGCTTCAATTGACATATTACAAATCGTCATTCGTTCTTCCATTGATAGACTACGGATAGCTTCACCTGTATATTCTACGATATGGCCAGTTCCGACACCAATTCCCCATTTGGCAATAATGGCTAATATTATATCTTTTGCGGCTACCCCAATTCCAAGTTTTCCGTTCACACGAATTTCCATAGTTGGCGGTTTAGATTGCCATAATGTTTGGGTAGATAGAACGTGTTCCACTTCAGAAGTTCCAATTCCGAAGGCTAATGCACCAAACGCACCATGAGTAGATGTATGGGAATCCCCACATACAATTGTTTTTCCCGGTTGAGTTAATCCAAGTTCTGGTCCAATCACATGGACGATTCCTTGGTCAGGATGTCCAATATTTGCAAGTTGAATGCCGAATTCCTTTGCATTTTCTGCTAAAGTAGTAATTTGTTTTTTTGCAATAGGATCGTTAATAATCGGTAAGTTCTTCGTCGGAACATTATGGTCCATAGTGGCAAAACAAAGATCAGGACGTCGAACTTTTCTTCCTGCTAAACGTAATCCTTCAAAGGCTTGAGGAGAAGTCACTTCATGAATTAAATGAAGATCGATGTATAGTAAATCTGGTTTACCGGATTCTTTATAAACTACATGGGATTCCCATATTTTTTCAATAATATTTTTTGCCATTATCTTCACCAATCCTTTAAATATAAGATTCCATAATACAGTCGATAACGAAATTCGAATCAATTTTGGCGATTACTTTATCTGTCCATTCATCTGTTGTTAAGAAGTGTTCATTATTTTTTACTAAATCGGCAGTATAATAACCATCATTAAATACGTCATTAACTGCTTTTTCAATTTCTTCTGCTTCTACTGTCATACCGAATGAATAGCGAAGCATCATAGCGACAGAAAGAATGGCTGCTGCTGGATTAGCAATTCCTTCACCAGCAATTTCTGGAGCAGATCCATGGACAGGTTCATACAGACCGAAATGATCGCTACGAATAGATGCAGAAGGTAGTACACCAAGGGATCCCGTAATTACTGAAGATTCATCGCTTAAAATATCGCCAAACATATTGTCTGTTACGACTACATCATAGTGACCAGGATTTGTAATAAGCTTCATGGCTACTGAGTCGACTAAGTTATGTTCTACCGTGACATCTGGGTATTGTTCCTTTTTCTCTTCAACGATTTGGCGCCATAATCTTGATGTTTCAAGTACATTTGCTTTATCTACAGAACATAATCTTCCTTTTCGAAGTTTTGCCAGTTCGAATGCCTTATCAACAATCCGTTCAATTTCATGGCGAGAATAGATGTTTAAATCCGTTGCTTCTTCTTCCGTTCGATGTTTCTCACCAAAATAAATACCGCCAGTTAATTCACGAACAATCATTAAATCTACATTTTCTGCCACTTCCCTTTTTAAAGGGGAAGCATTTAACAAACTCGGAAATGCTTTTACAGGACGTAAATTGGCAAATAAGTCGAACGTTTTTCGGATAGTAAGTAATCCTTTTTCCGGTCTCAATTCAGCAGGGTTGTTATCCCACTTCGGACCACCAACAGCTCCTAAAAGAATCGCATCACTTTCTTTACACATTTCAATCGTTTTTTCTGGTAGAGGATTATGAAACTGATCAATGGCTGCACCACCTATTGCTGCATAACCTAATTGAAAGTCATGATTGTACCGTTTCCCAATTACTTTTAGTACACGTACAGCAGCAGCAATCACTTCGGGACCAATGCCATCCCCAGGAAGTACTGTAATTTTCTTTTCCATTTGAACACACCTCTCTTTTGTTTATTCCCTTTAGGTAGAAAGAGTTTAAAGAAATGCCATCAAACGTATAACATTTGATGGCGTTTCTCCCGATGATAATATCAAAACAAATTTATACTTCGGCAGTTTGCTTTGAAAACACATTTGCTTGAATTAAATGACGGTTAATAGCGTTTAAATAAGCTTTTGCAGCTGCTTCAAGAACATCTTGTGAAGCGTCGCGACCGGTTGTTGTAAATCCGTTGTATCGTAAATTAACAACAGCTTCTCCTAATGCATCGCGTCCTTTGCCTACGGATTTCACTCGGAAATCTAGTATGTTTATCGTTGCTTCAACTAATTGTTCTAATGTATTGAAAATGGCTTCTACTGATCCTGCTCCCGTAGCAGCTAATGTTTTTAACTCCCCGCTAGGAGTAAGGACAGAAGCAGTCGCTGTTGGAATATTCTCTGTTCCATAAGATACTTGAACGGATTTTAATTCAAATAATGGTACATCTTCCATTGAAACTTGTTGTTCTGTTAGAAGTGTTATTAAATCTTCTTCCGTAATTTCTTTTTTCCGATCAGCTAATTTTTTGAACTCTTGGAATGCTTTATTTAATTTTTCATCGGATAAGTCAAAGCCCATTTTTACAGCTCGATCGCGGAATGCCGCACGACCAGAATGTTTTCCTAATACTAAAGGAACTTCACCTTCACCGATAAGAGCTGGTGAAATAATTTCGTACGTTTCTTTATGTTTCAGTACGCCATCTTGATGAATCCCAGATTCGTGGGCAAAGGCATTTTTCCCTACTACTGCTTTATTGGGTTGAATAACAACGCCTGTTAAGCGGCTAACTAACTGGGATGTTCTTTTTATCTCTTTTAAGTTTAAACCTGTTTCAACTTGATAAAGATCTTTACGGATATGCATTGCAACACCAATTTCTTCTAATGAAGCATTACCGGCACGCTCACCGATCCCATTAATTGTACATTCTACTTGATCTACGCCATTTTGAATGGCAGCAATAGAGTTAGCGACCGCCATACCTAAATCATCATGACAATGGGCAGAGAATTTTACTTTATCTGCTCCGCGCACATTTTCACGTAAAAATTTGAAAAGCTCACCATATTCTTGAGGAGACGCGTATCCAACTGTATCTGGAACGTTAATTGTAGTTGCTCCAACCTCAATAACTTTTTCAATAATACGCACAAGGAAATCGCGATCAGAGCGGAATCCATCTTCAGCAGACCATTGTACGAGGGAGAAATATTTTTTTGCATATTTGACTGCTTCAACAGCTTGCTCAATGACTTGTTCTTCGGATTTCTTTAATTTATATTCCATATGAATTGGACTTGTTGCTAAAAATACATGAATATGGGGTTGCTCAGCTACTTTAATCGCTTCCCAAGTGGCATCAATATCACTTTGGATACAACGGGCAAGGCCTGTTACAATAGAATTTTTAACGGTGCTAGCTATGCGATTTACTGCTTCGAAATCTCCAGGACTTGAAGCAGGAAAACCTGCTTCAATGATTGTTGTGCCTAGACGCTCTAACTGTTTTGCAATTTCAATTTTTTCTGCTGTATTCAGATTAATCCCAGCGGACTGTTCACCGTCTCGAAGAGTTGTATCAAAAATATCGATTTTACGCATTACTTCACCACCACTTTTTTCTTTCCTTCATTAATGAAAGGCATCATCTCACGTAATTTGGATCCTACTTGTTCAATTTGATGTTGTGCGCCAGCTTTTTTATATTCGTTGTAGCGTGGACGATTCGTTTCATTTTCTTTAATCCAATCCTTCGCAAATGTGCCATCTTGGATGTCCGCTAAAACTTCTTTCATTCGAGCTTTTACGGATTCATCGATAATACGTGGTCCGGAAACGTAATCACCCCATTCAGCAGTATCTGAAACGGAATATCGCATTGTTTCCATACCACCTTCGTACATTAAATCAACGATTAATTTTAGTTCATGCAGAGTTTCAAAGTAAGCAAGTTCTGGTTGATATCCTGCTTCTACTAACGTTTCAAAGCCGTATTTCACTAATTGAGTAGTACCTCCACAAAGTACAGCCTGTTCTCCGAATAAATCTGTTTCCGTTTCTTCTTTAAATGTTGTTTCTAACATTCCTGCACGCGCAGCACCGATTCCTTTGCCGTAAGCTAATGCTAAGCTTCGTGCTTCTCCTGTTGCATCTTGATAAATAGCAAACAATGCAGGAACACCAGCACCTTGGACATAAGTACGACGAACTAAGTGACCAGGTCCTTTTGGTGCTACTAAAAATACGTCGACATCTGCTGGAGGTACAATTTGACCGAAATTGATGTTGAATCCATGGGCGAACATTAATGCATTTCCTGGCTCAAGATTCGGAGCAATTTCTTCTTCATAGACTTGTTTTTGTCTTTCATCTGGTAATAAGATTTGAATAATATCAGCTTCTCGTGCAGCTTCTGCTACTGTTTTTACTTCTAACCCATCTTCCTTTGCTTGATCGAATGATTTACCTGGACGTACACCAACTACTACATTAAAACCAGAGTCTTTTAAATTTTGAGCATGTGCATGACCTTGTGAACCATAACCGATAATGGCGATTTTCTTTTCTTTTAATACAGCCTCGTTAATTTCGTTTTGGTAATACATTTTTGTCATTTTCATTTCCTCCTAATAGTCAATTTTATTTGAATTTAGTAGCTCAACCATAAGTAATGATTGGCGTTTAAACGATTAACCTTTAAATAATTACTTCAATATGGAAAGTTGTGGTGTATTATCTGACGGTTGTGTTTCTCTGACAGATGCTGTAACCCCAGTTCTTGTTAATTCTTTAATACCATAGGGACGTATAAGCTCTATAAAGGCATCAATTTTGTCTGGATGACCAACGACTTGATATGTCACAACATTTTTAGATGTATCGATAATTTGTGGTCTGAACGGTTCAACAATTGCATTCATTTCCAACCGGACATTTCCAGGAGATACGACTTTAATAAGGGCAAGTTCCCTTAGTACAATCGATTTTTCTGTAATATCGTTTACCTTCAACACATCAATCTGTTTGGACAATTGTTTAATAAGTTGTTCTAACTTTACTTCATCTTCTACATTGACGACAAAAGTCATTTTTGAAATGTTTAATTGTTCTGTATGACCAACCGTTATGGACTCAATATTAAATTGCCTTTTCATCATGAGTCCGGTAATACGGTTCAATACACCACTTTGGTTTATAACGGATACTGTAATGACGCGTTTCAAAATTTCTTCACCCCGATCATTTCATGTAATGCTTTACCTGGTGCAACCATTGGATATACGTTTTCTACTTGCTTTACCCGACAATCGATTAAAACGGGTTCGTCAGAATTTAATGCTTCTTCAAAAATTGCACTGGCTTCATCTAATGTGTCGATTTGATAACCTTTAATGCCATACGCATCAGCTAGTTTTACAAAGTTGGGTTGTACGGGCATTAAACTTTGGGAGTAGCGCCCCTCATAGAAGGTTTGTTGCCATTGTCGAACCATACCTAATGCAAAATTATTTAAAATAACAATTTTTACAGGTAAATGGAATTCCTTTAATAAGGAAAGTTCCTGTGCGGTCATTTGAAAGCCAGCATCACCGCAAATTGCAATGACCTTTTTATCCGGTTTGGCAAATTGGGCACCGATGGCAGCTGGGAATCCGAATCCCATTGTGCCAAGGCCACCCGAAGTAACCCATTGATGACCATAATTTTGGCGATAATATTGGGCAACCCACATTTGATGTTGACCAACATCAGTCGTAATAATCGCATCACCATTTGTAATAGAATGGATCAATTGAATAGCTTGTTGAGGTAATATTTCTTTCTCATCTTCAACATACCAATATGGGAAATTTAATTGCTTTTCATTTAAATAATCGATCCATCCATTTGTATCTGGAGCTTGGAAATCCTGTTTCAAGATCGCTTTTAAAGCTTCCTTTGCATCGGCGACGATAGGTACATCCGTTGGAATATTTTTACCAATTTCAGCTGGGTCGATATCGATATGGATAATCGTTGCGTTAGGTGCAAACCGTTTTGTGTCTCCTGTTAAACGGTCATCAAAGCGAGCGCCAATATTAATAAGTAAATCAGTGTTTTGAATTGCATCGTTGGCTACGACAGCCCCATGCATGCCAGCCATTCCATAATTCAATTCATGATTACCGTGAATACTTCCTAAACCTAATAAAGTATTGACTACAGGAATTTTGTATTTTTCTACGAATGCCGTCAGTTCTTCCCGCGCATCGGCAAATAATACACCTGCCCCAGCCAAAACTAATGGCTTTTTCGATTCACTAATTGCTTGGATCGCCTTTTGTATTTGTAAATAGTTCGGTTTTGAGTTTGGTTGATATCCTGGTAAATATATTTCCTTTTCTCTACTTGCCTCCGCTAAAGCTTCATCAAAAACATCTGCAGAAATATTTTTAGGGAAGTCAATTAACACAGGACCTTTCCGACCAGTATTCGCAATATGGAAAGCTTCTTTTACAATTCTCGGAATATCGTTTACATCTTGTACTTGATAGTTATGTTTTGTAATAGGTGTAGTAATGCCGATTACATCAGCTTCTTGAAAAGCATCGGATCCAATGACAGAAGTGGCAACTTGCCCTGTGAAAATGACTAACGGGATGGAGTCAATCATGGCATCTGTAATTCCGGTTACTAAATTCGTTGCACCAGGACCACTTGTTGCAATAACAACACCTGGTTTATTTAAAACTCGTGCATATCCTTCCGCTGCATGGATAGCACCTTGTTCATGTCTTGTTAAAATATGTCGGATTGGATTTTTATACATAGCATCATATAAATGTAATACAGCACCACCAGGGTAACCAAAAACAATTTCAACATCTTGATCATGGAGTGCTTGAATTAGTAAGTCTGCACCATTTCTTGGTTTATACTTTTCTTCAGGTTGTGATTGACTTTTTGCAGTTGCATCTAATTTTTCGCTTGTTGATACATTAGCAGTCATTAGTTGACGCCTCCTTTTAACTTAAAAAATAAAAATAAAAATAAAAAAGCCTTTTTCTCCAACGCAAAAGAAACCTTTCGCGTAGGGATGAAAAAGACTTTCATGGTACCACCCTTATTCGTAGCAAATTGCTACCTCGTGAATAGTTTTAACAACCTATCTACATAAAATTCTAAATATTTAGAAATTTTTATGTGCAACTAGACAGGAACACTATTCGTTTATAACGAGCACTTCGAAATATGCCCGGAGCTATCTAATGGCTAATCGCGTTTAATAGCTCACTCCGAGGGGATGTCAGTTATAGTTGTATCATCGGCTTCCAGCAATACCGACTCTCTGGTAAATACAAGACTCTATAACCTTTAACCTCATCATCGAATTTACATATTTACTTTTCCATTATCACTTTAATAAACCAGTCTGATGAATTATATTTTCATAATGCCGCCTTTAGAAGCATTTGTTACAAGTTTTGAATATCTTGCTAACCATCCTTTTTTAATTTTAGGTTCGAATGGTTTTAAATTTTGACGACGTTCATTTAACACTTCGTCTGAAACTTCAAGGTGAATTGTTCTGTTTGGTAAGTCAATGACAATGGTATCACCATTTTCAATTAAAGCGATTGGACCTCCTTCAGCAGCTTCCGGTGAAATATGTCCAATCGATATTCCCCTTGAAGCACCGCTAAAACGTCCATCTGTAATTAAAGCTACTTTTGTTCCTAGCCCCCTCCCCATAATGGCTGATGTAGGAGCAAGCATTTCTGGCATACCCGGACCACCTTTTGGCCCTTCGTAACGAATAACGACAACATGTCCCTCTTTTACAGTTCCGTTATCAATGGCTGCTTGTGCTTCGTCCTGGGAATCAAAAACAATAGCTTCACCGACGAAGGTTTGAATGGATGGGTCCACAGCACCAACTTTAATAACAGAACCTTCAGGTGCAATGTTACCATATAAAATAGATAATCCGCCAACAGGGCTATATGGATTATCTTTTGTACGAATGACTTGATCATTGGTAATTTGATAATCCTTCACTAGTTCCTCCATCGTTTTACCTGCAACGGTTAAGCGATTAGGATGAATAGCTCCTGGAATTTTTGTTAACTCATTAATAATGGCACTTACGCCACCAGCTTTATTAATATCATCCATGGAAATATCAGATGCTGGCATTATTTTGGCTAAGTATGGAACGCGGGCTGCAACTTTATTAATATCCTGTAAGTCATAGTCAATTTCAGCTTCATTTGCAATAGCTAGGGTATGAAGAACTGTATTCGTTGAACCACCCATTGCCATATCAAGGGCAAATGCATCATCAATTGCTTCTTTAGTAATAATATCCCGAGGTTTAATATCCTCTTTAATCATTCGAATTAAATGTTTAGCTGCTTCTTTTATAAGTTCGTGTCGTTGTTCACTCGTCGCAACAATCGTACCGTTTCCAGGAAGGGCTACACCTAACATTTCCATTAAACAGTTCATCGAATTTGCTGTGAACATTCCTGAACATGAACCGCATGTTGGACAAGCATTATTTTCGATATCTAATAGTTCTTCAGCGGACATATTCCCTGATTTATGTGCTCCAACACCTTCAAAGACAGATGTTAATGATAATTGTTTTCCTGAAGATGATTTACCAGCTTCCATTGGGCCACCTGAGACAAATATAGAAGGTACATTCGTCCGTACAGCTGCCATTAACATTCCTGGTGTAATTTTGTCACAGTTAGGAATGTAAAATACACCATCAAACCAGTGGGCATTAATAACCGTTTCTGCTGAGTCAGCTATTAATTCACGGCTTGGTAACGAATAACGCATTCCAATGTGCCCCATTGCAATTCCATCGTCAACACCAATTGTATTAAATTCGAATGGAATACCACCTGCTTCAATGATTGCTTCCTTTACAACGTCCGCAAATTGACGTAAGTGGACGTGTCCGGGAATAATATCGACATAAGAATTACATATACCGATAAATGGTTTCCCTAAATCTTTCGCTTTTACTTTACCAGTAGCATAAAGAAGACTACGGTGAGGAGCACGATCAACTCCTACTTTAATCATGTCACTTCTCATTATTGAAACGCCCCTCATGTTTTCTACTCTGTTATGAAATTTTAAATAGAATAATAGTTTAAAAATTGTTCAATCATGTTGGATTTAAGTTACATGATTGTGTTCGCTTTACTAGAGCGAACGTTTTAAATTGTTGTTATCATAGTACAAAAACCGTTGTTAGGTCAATATGATTTTTTTAATTATTTTCACAATTTGAAAAACTCCAATAATTTGTAATCGTTTACAATCACGTTATAACAAGCATTATGTTTTTTTAATTAATTTTGAAATTTTTTCAAAATTTTATGATTTATTAAATAAAATCCAATAATTAATTTTGATAATCAGATTCATTTTCTTTGAAGGAGCTCTTATCATATGGATGTTAAAAATCTTTTTTTGAAAAAATAAAAAGCCTAGTATTTACTAGGCTTTTGCTGATGCATTGTTATTTTATTAGAAATAAATCCCATGAGAGGTTCAATAGTATGACACTGTGCAAAAAGGCCAAAAGTATTCCACGTCGATTTAACTTTTTCATCATTTTCATATCCATACTAAACACCTCATTTTTTTATTTTTTATTTCTTTTTTGAAATTATACTCCCTCTTTTTTAAAAAAGCAAAAGTTTTTGAATATTTTGTGAACGTTTTTTAAAAATTTTCAATGAAAACCGTTGGATGATTTACGGATCCAATTAAATTCGAATGTATTGATGCATTTGTTCTTTAATAATTGTGCATATTACTTACTAAAGAGCTGTATTACCTAGGATGTAAGACTTTAATTCAAGTTTAATGATCAAATTTTAGGCTATAGGTAAGTACACGCTTTTAATAAATAAAAGGAGTTGACTAAATAATGATGAGCTTCATTTGGTATTTAGTTATTGGCGGAGTACTTGGGTGGCTTGCTGGAGTCATTATCGGTAGAGATGTGCCTGGAGGAATTATCGGAAACATTGTAGCCGGTATCGTTGGTTCCTGGATCGGCAGTGCTGTGTTAGGAAATTGGGGATGGCAAGTTTCTGATTTTTACGTTTTCCCTGCTCTAATTGGTGCAATCGTTTTAATCTTTATTGTAAGTCTCATTATGAGATCAATGAGAAAAGCGACTTAATTCAATGTTCTTGTCTAAAAAGAATAAAATTTGTTTTTAACTACGGATAAAGACGAAAGTCTCCACTCATTCAAACTATATGATGTATCCAAATCGATGAATGATGAGTCTTTCGTCTTTTTTTGCCGTAGAAAAAAGGCAGTTTTTTATAAATGATATTTAATTTTTTCGACTCAATTGTACAAGTTCCTCGCCGACTTCTTCATATAGATGATAATAATACAATATATCTTCTACATATTCTTCGCTATGGTTATAATTAAAAATGGCCTTTCTCAACTCTCCGTCAGAAGCTCCTGATTTTGATAAGTAATTTGCTGCACTATAAATGGCATCTTCAATATCGTAAGGGTCGGCTATACCATCGCCATTTGCATCAACCCCATATCCACCGTATTTTTCGATCATTTCAGGATTTGTTTTTTCAACTGAAGGAATTTCCCCTTCTCCTAACCCACTGCATGTTGGATGATTCCAACCGACAAAGGTACACGGCATAAATTGCATATGTCCTTCAGCTCCAGCGGGAGATATTAATTCCTTCATAGTTGAAAATTTTGTTTCTACACGATGATGTGCTGCTAATAATGTCCATGGTACTCCATATGCTTCTCCTGCTGAAATATATATAGGGATATACTCCTCTGGAATTTCAATATCAAAATGTTCTTGAATGTTAATTTTCTCCTCATGATGAAACGAGGAGAAATTTTTTATATTATCCCAAACTAAAAAAACACAAAAATAAACTGTTACGGAAACAGGAATTAATAAAACGATAAGAAATAATTTTTTAGCAGGGCTAATCAATGGTTTTTTTGGCTTTTTTTTAAAAGTTTTATTTGCCACTTTAGCCACATCCTTAAAGAGATATTTATGATTCAAAACTATTAATTAAATAAAATTTATTTTAAATATTGTAATAAAAGGTAGCTTTATGTAAAATAGCTTTCTATACTATTTATGTATTATACAACAAGGAGTGATATAAAATGTGGAAAGAGTTTAAAGAATTTGCTATGAGAGGTAATGTTATCGATCTAGCAATCGGTGTTGTTATTGGTGCTGCTTTCGGTAAAATTGTTTCATCATTAGTAGAAAATATTATTACCCCACTTATCGGTATGATTACAGGTGGTATAAATTTAACAAATAGCCTTATTTTCGGTATTGGCGAAGCAGAAATTAAACTCGGTGTATTTATCCAATCTATCATTGACTTCATTATTATTGCCTTTTCTATCTTTATGGTATTACGACTATTAACGAAATTAAATCGTAAAAAGAAAGAAGAAACAGCAGAAGAGCCTTCAGCTCCTGAAGTTGATGTAAAAGAAGAGCTACTGATGGAAATTCGTGATTTATTAAAAAATAAACAATCTTAATTCAAAAAGTATTTAACTATTATTGGTTAAATACTTTTTATTTATACCTTTTTTCATTCTTTTTCCATGTAAATATTATTTTTCATTACGAGAGTGTTGTTTTCACTACTTTAACGTGATAAATTGTATTAATAATCGATTCATTGCTAATGTTTCGTAAAATGTGACAACTTTGAAAGAGAAAGAAGTGATTTATATGACAAAGCGTTCAATTGAAACGAAGCTTGTTCAATTAGGAAATTTAAGTGATATTAAAACGGGTGCTGTCAATCCTCCCATTTATATGTCAACGGCTTATAAACATAATGGAATTGGACAGTCGACTGGATATGATTACACTCGAACGAAAAATCCAACACGTGAAATTTTAGAAAAAGGTATTGCTGACTTAGAAAATGGTGATGCTGGTTTTGCTTGTAGTTCAGGTATGGCAGCAGTTCAGCTCGTTCTTTCCTTGTTTAAACCAGGAGATGAAATTATCGTACCTGATGATATTTACGGTGGTACATACCGCTTATTAAAAACGTTTAGTGAAACATATAATATAAACCCTGTCTATTTTTCTTCTATTGAAGAGATAGAAGGTCTTGTTAACGAAAATACGAAAGCAATTTTCCTTGAAACACCGACAAACCCACTTATGATTGAATTTGAACTTGATCAATTTGCAGCAATTTGTAAAAAGCATCATTTATTATTTATCGTTGACAATACTTTCTATACACCATACTTCCAGCGTCCAATCGAACATGGTGCAGATATTGTATTACATAGTGCAACGAAATATATTGCAGGACATAATGATGTATTAGCAGGATTAGTCGTTGCTAAAGGAGAAAGTTTATGTGAAAAATTAGCCTTTGCCCATAATGAAATGGGATTAGTACTTTCCCCTATGGATAGTTGGCTTGTCATTAGAGGATTAAAAACAATGCACCTTCGTTTAAAACAACATGATCAAAACGGTAAAAAAGTAGCCGCTTATCTAGAATCTGAACCTTTAGTAAGCGATGTTTTGTATACCGGTAAAGGTGGTATGTTATCCTTTAGAGTTCAAAAAGCAGAAATGGTAGATCCTTTCCTTCAAAAAATTCAATTAATTACCTTTGCGGAGAGTCTTGGAGGAGTTGAAAGTTTTATTACTTACCCAGCTACCCAAACCCATGCGGATATTCCATATGAAGAGCGAGTTGCACGTGGTGTGGATGATCGTTTGTTACGTTTCTCTGTTGGAGTAGAAGAAGCTGAGGATATTATTGCTGATTTAAAACAAGTATTTGATCAATTAAGACGAGAGTTTTAAAACATAATATAAGAAAAATCTGCTCGTTTTCTAATGAAATGTACGTAGACAATGACGTCAACCAAAATAGTCATAGCATAAAAAAATGCTATGACTTCTGTATTGACCATTTGACACACTTCATAGAAAATAGCAGATTTTTATATTTCGTCTTTTAACCGTTAATTCATTTTAATGATCGTAACGAGAGTGCTCAGAAATATCACTTAAAGCATCCCCTGCTTCATTTACATAAATATTCTCTCTTGCTAAGTCACCAATTGCAATTATACCTACAATTTCTCCATTTTCTACAACTGGAATACGACGAATTTGGTGCTGTGCCATCATTCGTGCACATTCATGAATATCAGTATCCGCTGTACACGTAACAACATCAGTTGACATACAGTCATGACAGTGAACAGAATTACTATCTTTTCCTTCTGCTACACAAGTGATTACGATATCACGGTCAGTAATAATCCCTACTACTTCCTTTCCTTCACAAACAGGTACGGAACCACACTCAATATCCCGCATAATTTTGGCAGCAGCTGTTACAGAATCGTGGGGGGTACATACTTTAATATCTTTCGTCATGATTTCAGAAACAGTTTTCATTTTCTTACCTCCATTCAAATTTACTCTTTTATTTTCTGTTATTTCAATAAAATTATTCCTAAAAGGATGAATGGAAAGAAAAAACATAAAAAAAGCCAGGCAACTATACCTGACTTTTAAAATTTTATTTATCTAATCTTTCTTTAATTAAAGTTTCTATATCGATTGCAATCGTCTCATATGGAACACCATCTGCACTGTCAGAATAACCAGTATAACTTTTTACTGCTGTTCCTTTTTCATCTACAAGGTAAAAAGTTGAACCATGAATAACTTGATCCCCTTCTTTCGGCATTTTCACTAATGATTTAAATGAATTTAATGCGAACTGTTCAATCCATTTTTGATCATAATTCGTTAGTAAATTCCATTTCGATTCATCTGCTAATGTGTAATGACTTAAATACTCAGAAAGTACTTCCGGTGTATCATTGGCTGGGTCTACGGAGAAACCGACAATGTTGTAATCTTCCACTCCACGTTTTTCTAATTCTTCTTGAATTGTTGTCATATTAAAAGTCATTGGCTGACAAATCGTTGTACAATTTGTAAATATAAACATAGCTAACCAAGGTTTCCCTTTTAATTGCTCGAGCGAAACTTCTTCACCGCGATGATTCATAGCTGTAAAATCTTCAACTTCATATTCAATATCCGGTTTAAATTTATAATTGCTACATGCACTTAAAATAGTTATAAGTGTTAGTATTCCGATAAGTCCGACTAATTTCTTTTTCAATGTATTCACTCCCTCTAGTCCTTCTCTCATATTATCGAAATACTAAACTTAGTACAACCATTCGAGTTAATAGTTCTCGAACAAATTTGTGAATTTTACCACTTTATTTTAACAATTAATTTTGATGCATGGATATAATGGCAGTGTGAATTGCATCAAGTTTCGTTTCAATACGGTATAACAAATAAAATGATACGAGTATTGGAAAACCGATTTCTTGAACTAAAGAGACCCATTCTTGCATCAATTTTTCCTCCATTCGATATAACTTGAATAAAAAAGCCGACAAAATCTGATGGATGATTTTGCCGACTTCTAATCTGATGTTCTTTAACTATTTTGTGTTAAATTAAATTCCGAAACATTGCGTTCAATAATACGGGCTTGATTTATCGCTACTAATTTATGTCCTTCATTATGAAAAACATCAGCTGTCATAATTGTTTGCATCGCCGCTGCGATTTCCGTAGGTGTTAAGTTTGGTTTCGGTTCATTTACAGATAGTGTCATTGTTTTGCCATTGGCTGTATCAAATTTCAACTCTAATACTTGTGCCATTTAAAAAACTCCCTTCTTTTTTCATTGCATTATAGTTCGACAAATTCAGTTTCGATTTTTTGTGCTTTTTGTAATGTGTAGTTTGAAAGACTTGTTAACACTTGAACTACTGCAGCAATTTGTGAAGCTTCCACATTAGCACGGACATTTCTGTACGTCTTAGAAGTTATAATTGGCTTGCCTTGCTCATCAACCCCTGTTTCAAATGATAATTTTAATGTGGCATTTTCAAAATTATATGCTGCCATCTTTCATTCCCCCTTTCATTAATATAAATACCTTCTAATGATGGAAAAAGAGACATTAAATTTAGTGAAAACTTTTGAAGTTCCTTTTATAATAGATATTATTGAAATTAAAGAGGTGAACGGTTTGAATTTAGAAGGTTGGTTTTTATGGTTTATATTATTTTGGGTATTCGTCCTCATTACGTTAATGGGTATTGGTGGATTTTTCATGTTCCGAAAATTTTTGAAGGCATTGCCAAAACAGGATGGAAAGTCAGATTTGGATTGGCAAAATTATTATTTAGATAAAACAATCCATCTTTGGAATGATGAGTCAAAGGAATTATTAAATGAATTAGTAAGTCCTGTTCCTGAGTTGTTTCGACAAGTAGCAAAGGAAAAAATCGCGGGGAAAATTGGAGAAATTGCTTTAAAAGAAAAAGCGAAATCTATAACCCATGATTTGATTATTAAAGGTTATATTCAAGCAACACCAAAACGGGATCATAAGTTTTTAAGAAAAAAATTAGATGAAATGAAAATTGATGTATCGCCTTATGAACAATATTTTGAATAAGTGATCTTTTTACATATGAACAAAAGGGATTGTCCATCGAGACAATCCCTTTTGTTTAAGCTGTAATTAAACTTTTTTCAATTTTTTTATATTGTATAAACATGGCGATTCGCCAAGGCCATAGCATAGAGAATGCTAAAATCCAAAACATTCCGCCAAGTTCACCTATATTAAAGGAATTAGAAAGAATTACTTTCATAAACACTCGAATAATGAGTAATCCTCCTAAAATAAAGAAAAAAGCTTTTGAACGTTTCATGTAAATTTCATCTTGCCTTACTTCAAATTTAGATGTGGCAATTAATACGGTTGAAAAGATAATTCCAACTACGACAGCTTCTAATATTTGTAACGGTGTAACACGGAATTCCTCAAAAATAAACATCAGAGCACCTGATGACATAGCGATGGGAGGAATTAAGATTTTCTTAGCAGTAACTGGTTTTTTTTGAGATCGGATACGAACAAACATTACAAATAATCCCATAAATATTGCCATTACTGTTGAACCGATTATTAAATATTGAGAAGGTATATTAACGAACATAACTCTTCCCTCCTCTTGCAATCTCTATATAAAATAACGTATTGATAATACCTTATTTTCTAAATAAATTCCACAATATGCTCAATTAAAATCCTGCTAAAAGATTAGCAGGATTCTTTATAGTTCATTATTAATCAAAAATATTATCAACGATCATTTTCAAATGGTTTTGTTCAAAAGGTTTTGTAATAAAATCCTTTGCACCCGCTTCAATTGCTTCAACTATAATTTTTTGTTGATCGAGAGCTGATAGCATTATTATATTTGCATTAGGATATTGGGGCAGTATTTCTTTTACAGCATCTAATCCAGACATAATCGGCATTGTAACATCCATTATGACGAGATCAGGCTGTAATTGTTTATACAATTCTACAGCTTCTTTACCGTTTGAAGCTTCTCCAACAATTTCAAAACCCCATTCCTTCAACATATTGCCAACTTTTACTCGCATAAAAAGTGTATCGTCTACTATTAATACTGTTGGCATAATATATTCCCCTTTTTTCTATATTACAGGCAATTTTCTTTTAGTTTATTAAAAACCGGTAAATCCTCCAAAGAAAGGAGAAAGCAGGCGAATAATATAATCTAAACCGTCGAAAAATAGTAAAACTCCGACAGCAATCATAATAACCCCACCGACTTTAACGATTTTTTGGCTATGTTTACGAATCCAGCCAAGTTTAGAAATGAAGAATGATAATATAAAGAACGGTATTGCAAAGCCAAAGTAGTAAGCTAACATATACCATAGTCCAGATTGTGGATTAGCTCCTGCTAAAGTAATAATAGACATTAAAATCGGACCTGTACAAGGGGTCCAACCTGCAGCAAATGCAAGGCCAATTAATAATGAACCTAAGTATCCAGACGGTCTATTTTTAAATTGAAATTTATGATCTTTCATTAAAAAATCAATTTGTAATAACCCTACAATCATTAACCCGAAAATGACAATTAGAATTGCACCAATTTGTCTTAATAAATCTTGATACGAGATGAAAAAATCTCTTGCCAACGAAGTTCCAAAACCGATGGCAATAAAAATGATGGAAAAACCAATTAAAAAGAATAACGTATGTAAAATGGCTCTCTTTTGTAACATCCCTTTTTCATTTTTCAGCTCATCATAACTCATCCCCGTTATGTAGGATAAAAAAGCTGGATAAAGGGGCAAAGTACAGGGTGAAATAAAACTTAAAAACCCTGCACCGAATGCTAAAAAGACATTAACATCTGTGTTCATGTAGTTCTCTCCTTACAATTAATGTCTTCATCGTACCAAACTTTTCATCAAAATGCCTTTAAAGGAATGTGAAAATTTCATGTCCAATTCATTATGAAGACAATACGATGTTCACTTAATAATGATGTGTTAAGTATCTATATACTTCCCCTTATAAGTTCTAAAAAAGTCCAAATTATTAAAATAAATAACTACACTTTACTATTTACGGTTTGTTGGTTTAAAATATGTTTCTTTCTCGACTCTATAATCGTTGATATCGTAAAGAGCAGGATTGCTAACCAAATGAAACTAAAGGATACTAATTCCGTTGATGTAAAGGGCTCGTGATATAAAACGATTCCTAAAATAAGTACAATGGTAGGAGTCATATATTGGATAAAACCGATTACGTATTGCGGTAGCAATTTCGCCCCTTTTGCAAATAATATAAGAGGGTATGCAGTTACTACCCCACCTAAAATTAAATAAAGATCCGTTTGCCAATTAAAATGTAAAAAGGACATCTTATTAGTAGACATAATATAAATATAGTAAGCTAAAGCGAAAGGTAGCATAAATAACGTTTCGATTACTAATCCACGCGTAGCATTCAGGGTAATTTTTTTCTTTAATGCACTATAAATTGCAAAACTAAAGGCAATTAAAAGGGCTATCCATGGTATTTTTCCATAGCCGAAAGTTAAAAATAGCACACCAATGAATGCGACAAGTACTGAACATAATTGAAGCTTCGATAACTTTTCGTTAAAGAAAATCATTCCAAACACAACCGTAATTAATGGGTTAATATAATAACCTAAACTTGCATCTACTACATGGTCATTATTAACTGCATAAATATATAAAAACCAGTTGCAAGAAATGACGAAGGAAGCTGCTAGAAGAGATAGAAATAGTTTTTTATTTTTCCATAAAGATTTTAAATCTTCCATAAGTAAATGTCTTTGTTTAATGATTAAAATAAAAATAAACGTAAAAACAAAGGACCAAATTACTCTAGAAACTAATACTTCTAAACTATCAACATGATTTAGTAGCTTCCAGTAAAGGGGAAAGATCCCCCATATTCCATATGCTGCGAATGCATAAAAAATACCTTTTTGATTTTCATTCATTTTGACACCTTCTTCAATTTATATCTGTAGAATACACCAATTATAGTCCTCGAAAATAATGAAGTAAATGACTATGCCTCATTCATTCCTTTAAAACCTTTAGAATAGAAAAAATGCGCAATATTGATAGGAAAGAAAGGGATGTTTCAATTTGAAACATCCCCTACTCCCCTTTATTGTACGATTCCGTTTTGTAATAAATACATTTTATGGTAAAGCCCTTGTTGTGCTAACAATTCTTGATGGGTACCCTTTTCAATAATTTCCCCTTGATGTAAAACTAAAATTTGTTCAGCATCTTGAATAGTTGAGAGACGATGGGCGATTGCAATGGTTGTTCTCCCTTTTCTCATCTTCTCTAAGGAAGATTGAATAGCTACTTCCGTTTCTGTATCAATCGATGCTGTTGCTTCATCTAAAACTAATATTTTTGGATTGGTTGCAATCGTTCGGGCAAAGGCTACAAGTTGGCGCTGACCACTTGAGAATGTCGAACCTCTTTCCGTTACCCGTTGCTTATATCCGTTTGGTAATTGTTCGATAAACGTGTCGGCTTGAACAAACTTCGCTGCATCGACTACATCTTCTTCGGTCAATTCATCATTAAATAGTTTAATGTTACTTTCTATCGTTCCATAAAATAGAAACGGATCTTGAAGTACTAAACCAATTTTTCTTCTTAACTCATTTTTACTATAGGATTTAATCGAAACTCCATCTATGAAAATATCACCTTGTTCAAATTCGTAAAAGCGCATTAATAAATTAATAATCGAACTTTTCCCGCTTCCAGTATGTCCAACAAGAGCAATCGTTTCACCAGGTTTCACAGTAAAGGAAATATTTTTTAATACATTTGTTTTGCCATCATAACTAAAAGTAACATTTTTAAATTCAATCAAACCTTCAGTGATAAGTTCATTGCTTTCCCCTTGTTTTGGTTCGATTTCTTCTTCATCAAGTAAAGTGAACACTCGGGATCCAGCAACGATGGCTTGTTGATAAATCGCTAATCGTTCCATTACATTATTAACAGGTTCAAAAAATCGATTGATATATGTGATAAACGCATATACCGTTCCGACTTCAATGGCCGTTTCAAAGGACGTAATTCCGAAATAGGTTAATAAAATGACAATGGCAGTAAAATAGATTAGATCAATAACGGGACGAAGTAAAATACTATTCAACTTTGTATTATTCATCATCGCTATGTAATGCTCATGATTAATTTCGTCAAATTCGTCATTAAATCGTTTTTCCTGCCTAAAAGCTTGGATAATGCCCATGCCAGATAAACTCTCCGCTAATTTAGCGTTCAATTGACTTAACTTTTCCCTCATCGTCATATAGACAACGGAACTATATTTTCGATATAAATAAACTACTAAGAAAATAAGCGGGAGTAAAATGAGTGTAAACAATGCTAACAATGGATTTAATAAAAACATCGCAACATATATCCCTACAATTAGGAAAGCAGCTTGGACGAAAGTACTTAAAACGGAAACAAATAAATCTTTAATTGCCTCTGTATCATTTGTCGCCCGGGATACAATCGTCCCTGCCGGCGTATCATCGAAATAGCGCATACCTAGTTGATGAATTTTCTTAAATACGTCGATTCTTAGTTGCTGTATAATCTTTAAAGCAATCTCTTGGAATTTTACTAACTGCAAATAGGAAATAACGACATTTAACACTTGGATGATAAAATAAGATACGGCTAGAAGAATAATTGGTTGGAAATCAAAATTCCCAACTGCTAAGTGATCATCTAGGAATACTTTTATTATATAAGGTCCTAAAACGTCGCCAATAACCGTCAACAATAATAAAAATAGGGCGAAAGAAACTGCTTTTTTATGAGGTTTCAAGTAACTAAAAAGTCTAATAACAATTTGTCTTTGTTCTTTACTAGAAAAGGCTGGTTGTTTATTCATTTGACTTCCCCTCCCTTTTCTACTAATTGTTCCAATTGTTGAAGTTGATACATTTCATAATAACGTCCTTGGAGTTCCATTAATTCCTCGTGGGTACCCTTTTCTACAATTGTTCCTTCATGCATCACAATAATGAGATGAGCATGTTCAATGGCACTTAAACGATGGGATGTAATAATCGTTGTAGAATCTTCTCTTGCTTCTTTCAAAGATTTTAAAATGGATTCTTCCGTTTTAGCATCTACTGCAGATAAAGAATCATCTAAAATTAATAGTTCAGGTTGCATCATTAAAGCACGAGCAATCGATATCCGCTGCTTTTGACCACCAGATAGCGAAACTCCTCGTTCACCAACAATTGTGTCGTATCCTTCAGTAAAACGTAAAATGTCAACATGTATATGGGCAAGCTTTGCAACTCGTTCCACTGTTTCTTTGTCCGCTTTAGGGTTAATAAATGCGATATTTTCATAAACGGATGCTGAAAATAGAAAATGGTCTTGAGGAACGTAACCAATGGCTTCTCTCAATTTAATTTTTTTATATTCATCGATAGAGTGATCCCCAAATTTTATTACACCGTCAAAACCTTCAAATTCACGGAGTAACAGTTTTAAAATTGACGTCTTTCCAGAACCAGTTTTACCGACGATTCCTAATGTTTGGCCTTGTTTTAATTCAAAGTGTACGTTATATAATGCGCTAGCTTCATCACCAGGAAATTTAAAATCATTGACTGAAAATAAAATATCACCGTTCGGTTTTGTATCAATTGCCTGTTCTTTATCATCGATTTGAACTGGAACAGATAAAAGTTGTTCAATTCGATCATAGGAAGCAGATCCCCGTTCCATAATGTTAAACAACATACCAAAGGCAAGCATTGGCCAAACAAGTAAACCTAAGTATGTGTTAAAAGCAACTAAGTCTCCGATTGACATTGTACCTTCATGAATAAATTTTGCTCCAAAACCGAGACTTAACATGAAACTAAATCCAATAATTAAACTAATGGTCGGATCGAATAAAGAATCAATTTTAGCTACTTTCATATTTTTTTCTACTACATCATTGGAAAGTCGGGTAAAGTCATCAGTATCCTCCTTTTGTTGACCAAAAGTTTTAATGACCTTGATACCTGAAATACTTTCCTGTGTTTTATCGTTTAGATCAGAAAAGGCAGCTTGTGCATCACGAAACTTTAAATGTAGTAATTTACCATAGTAACTAGTAGATATGGCCATAAGTGGCATTGGAATTAAAGCAATTAAAGTTAATCGCCAGTCGATCGTAAAAGCCATCGCAATAATCACAAATCCACCAGTCGTCACAGAGTCAAATAAAGTTAATACTCCGCCTCCTGCAGTTTGTTGTACCGCAGATATGTCGTTTGTTGCATGGGCCATTAAGTCACCAACTCGACGTTGTTGATAGAAGGACGGACTCATTTTACTAAAATGACGGAAAAGTTTTTCCCTTAAATTTTTCGCAAGATAATTGGATGAACCAAAGATCATTAGTCGCCAATAGTAGCGAAGCATATATGCTAAAATGGCTACAATTACAATAAGACCAACCCATTTCCCAAGGGAACCAGGTGTAAGTTTACGACTACCGATTTCATCGATGACATAACCTATAACCTTTGGCGGAATTAAATTTAATACCGCTACTAAAGCAAGCATCGTTAGCCCAATAAGATACTCTTTTTTCCTTTCTTTAAAAAACCAACCTAATTTCAAAAAGACTTTCATCGATTCACCTTCTTCTTGCCTCAGTTTAAATTTTTAATTTCTAGAATTTTCAGTTCTTTGAATGAGACCAACTTATTTTAGCAAATAATGTATAATGCGTGAAGATGATTTCTAAAAATAATTCAATATTCGAAACATTTCGGTCGAAAGTTGTATAAGCAATAAAAAAGATATATGTTCGAAGAAACGAACATATATCTTTTATTAATAGAGACGAAACAAATTAAGTTGTCACTTTTAATACAGTTTTAATTTTTTCAATAACGCCACCTGTACTATAAGTTAATACACTTCGCTTATAGAATGAAAGACTTAAAATATAAGCGGCAACAACTGTCACAATAAGAATAACTAAAGAAATAATAGGCTCAATAATGGAAATGTCAGTTGCTCCAATCCGCATTGGCATAACCATTCCTGAAGTCAATGGGATATAGGAGAATATTTTGATTAATATCGTATCAGGGTTACCTATACCTGAAATCATTACATAAAAACCGATTAAGGTAATCATCATGGCAGGCATCATTACTTGGGAAGCTTCTTCTACTTTCGAAACAAGGGAACCGAATAAAGCTCCGATAATTAAATAAAGAACAACCGTTAACAATAGGAATGCAAGAACGTAAAATACGTATGAATAGGAAATATCACTTAATATAGACTGAACGATTTCCCATTTTGAACCGCCATCCGTAAATCGTAGGAGCACAAATAGGAATCCGAAAATAACACCAAACTGAGTTAATGCGACTAACATTGTACCTAATATTTTCGATTGGAAATGTGTTCCTGGTTTCACACTAACTAATAACATTTCTAAAGCACGGGATCCTTTTTCGGAAGCGACATCTGTTGTTATGATAGATAAGAAGCTCATAACAAAGAAATAAATAACAATACCGACACCATATGATACCCATAATCCAGATTGTTTTTGATCTTCACTTTTTGCATTTCCACTTTCTTCATTAATATTTGTTGTTGTAATAATCGGTTCAGAGTTTAATATTTTCTCTGCTTCCTCAGCTGTTAAATTTAGTTGTTGAATACCATAAATACTACCTGCATATTGGATTAAAGATGAAATGGTAGATTGATCATTTAACTTTAAAGGAGTGTATGTAGCAATTTCCGCTTTTATTGATTCATTTTCATCTGAAACAATTACAACCGCATCTAATTTTTCATCTTCTAATTGTTTATATAGATTTTCTTTTGACTCGGTCGGATAACTAAACGTAATGTCATCATTGGAGGCGAAAATTGGTTCTAATTCCACTGGTGTTTCATTTACTAAAGCGATTTGAAGAGCTTCATCGTTAACAAACAGTGCTTTAATATCGGACCAATACATTACTACTGTAATAATAGCTAAGTATAAAAGGGTCATTAAAATAAAGGATTTCCCTCTTACCTTTTCTTTATAAAGTTGCTTAACGAGTATGGATAATTTACTCATTATTGCCACCTACCTTATCTTTGAAGATTTCATCAAGGGATAAATAATCAAGACTAAACTTTTCAATATATTGACCGTTTGAAATCAACTCAAAAATAGGTTTTGCAAAGGATTCATCCATTAACGTTAAGACATACTCATCCCGCACTACTTTTACGTCTTTAACCCCTGCCATTTTTTCTATTTCTTCCTTCGGTACAGTTGTACGGATGGTTAACTTTGTTTTCCCGTATTGTTTTTTCAAATCTAATAAACTACCAGAGAACAATGAAACACCTCGTTTTAATATACAAAGATGGTCACACAACTCTTCTACATTGTCCATTTGGTGACTAGAGAAAAGAATCGTAACACCTCTTTCTTTTAAAAGTAATATGGCATTTTTTAAAAGATCGCGGTTTACTGGATCAAGGCCACTAAAAGGTTCGTCTAAAATTAGAAATTTCGGTTTGTGAATGAAACTAGCTATTAATTGTACTTTTTGCTGGTTTCCTTTAGACAATGTTTCTGCTTTTTCATTTCTTTTCTCTTCTAATTCAAATCGTTGAATCCAAAAATCAATTTCTTTTTTCAATTTATCGCGGTTCATGCCTCGTAATTTACCGAAGAAAATCAATTGGTCTTCAACTTTCATTTGTGGGAAAATACCCCGTTCTTCTGGTAAATATCCTAACCAATCACGGTTAATTTTATTAATCGGTGAACCATCCCATGTTATACTACCTGCTGTTTGTTCTTGCAAATCAAGAATCATACGGAAAGTAGTCGTTTTTCCAGCACCGTTTTGACCGATTAAACCAAAAATTTCACCTTTTCCTATTGTGAAATTTAAATCGTTAACCGCAGTGAAATCTTTATATTTTTTCACTACATGTTTTAAGGCTAAAGTCATTGTATAGCTCCTTCCTGAACTTTAGATTGCTAAGAGTATTGTACTAATAGCTGTCTTTTGTTATACGGATAACAATTAAAAAAGTTCCATGAATTATAAAATCCGCTTACTTTTTTCCAATTATAAAGAAATTTCCCTTTTAAGTGAGAATTTTTTGATATGAAATACCAATAAATTATTTTACTTTTAAATCTGACCATGAATTTTAAGAGTAAAATGGGTGAATTTTCTTTTCAAAAAGCTATGATTTATCAAAATTTAATAGAATTCTTATCTGTCTTTAGCTTTTGTTTTCCCTAAATATCATGCGTAAAATCGGCCAGTTTAAGCTTTTTGATTCCTTTAACATTAACTTCGGCTCTTTTCATAAAAATAAGGTAATTTATCACAAAAAAATAAAATTAGAAAATTGTTATGCTAGTACTTTCAATATAATAGGTAAAAATCTAGTTCATTTACTTACAATTGAATACATTATTATTGCAGTAAATATTAAAAAGAGGAGGGGAAAATTTATGCATAGAAAACATCATCGTGGTCGTTGCAATAATCCAATTTGCTGTCCACCAAACGTTTTACCAACACGAGTTGCGCCTACACGAGTATCACCAACTCAAGAGGTTGTAAAAACAAATATTATCAACACTGTTGTTCCACATGTTCATCCTATTCACACTACTACAGTAAATAGACATGTAATTCATAATGAACACTTCTTCCCAAGAACAGAATCTGTTGTTAATCAATTCGTTCGAGGGGCAGATAGATTCCCAATGGGACCTGGCGGATTCGGTGGAAATGCCGGATTTTGTGGAACAGGCGGAGTAGGCGGTATTGGCGGAATGAACAGAAGAAGAAGATTTGGTTTCTAAATGAATAAAAAAGATTACCTTTCTTTAGTGGAAGGTAATCTTTTTCATTTTACATTCTTTTTAATTTTTCATATTCAAGTTGTAATTGTTCAATCCGTTTTCTACCTTCTTCTCGATTACGCACCGTTTCAGCTTGAATTTGTTTTGTCTCTTCGATACCCGCCATAATGGTCTGCCATGTTGTTTCAATTGTTTCAATTTTAATGCTTGGCTGACCCGCTGTGCGAGCAATGTTGACACTATTTGACCGTATATTTTCCGCATTACGGATTAACATTTCATTTGTCCGTTTGTCTAATTCATTCATCGAGTCTGCTACTAATTTTTGTCGTTGAATAGAAACGGCGTGGATTAATCCTTGTTTAAAAATAGGTATTGTTGTTACGAAAGCAGAGTTAATTTTTCCGATTAAATGATTATTCCCTTGCTGGATCATACGAATTTGAGGTGCAGCTTGAAAAGAAACTTGCTGTGCCATTTCCAAATCGTATCTGCGCTGTTCTAAGAGCTCTATGGAACGATTTAACGATTCTAACTCCATTATCGCTTCTTGATCCCCTTCGTTGGCACGTGCTTCAAGTATAGGAATTTGGGGTTGTAGTTGTTCTAGTTTTACTTCGATGGCAGCGATATGTTCACTTAAACTTTGAAAGTAATGTAAGTTTTGATCATACATTTGTTCCAATTCCATTGTATTTCGTTTCATTTCGATTTCATATTTTTGGATTTGATTGTAAATGACATCGATTTCTTTATTCATCGTATCGTATTTGGATAATAATCTCTCAAATTGTTCTTTTCCTTTATTGAGAAGACGTTTTATAAAGTTCCCTTTTTTCTCTTCTTTAAAATCTTGCGGATCAAACCGATCCATAATTTTATTTAAGTTTTGTATTAACTCACTCGATTTTTCTAACTTACTCGTTTTAATCGTAGCAAGCATCTTATCTGAAAAATTCGAAATCGCTGTAGCAGTCTCTTTCCCAAATTCTAAGACGGCAATTTGATTTTTTACATCGATTTTTTCAGCTAGGGACTGAACTTGAGGTTCTTGTTTTAGAGCGAGTTGTCGTTTTTTTATTTGGGACATTTCTTGCTCAGACACAAGCTGTGTTTGTGGCGTTTCCTTAACTTCAGCAGTAGAACCTTTTGCCATCGTATCTAAATCTTCGAATAATGGATTTTTTGTTTCAGACATCTTTTATCCTCCGTTCTAACAAATGGTATCTATTGAATCTAAAATAGTAAGTATACTCTTCTCTAATCATTTACCATATTCGTTTATATAAAACATACGATTTACATGGCAAAAAAGTTTCATTTTCGATTGAAAACTACAGAAACAATAGTCATAAATACGCTCAATGTATATTCATAATATCTTTAAAATTTAACTAACATAATAGAAAAAATCCTGATTGCCGAAACAACCAGGATTGAACAGGATTATAACGCTGCACCAGAACCACCATCAATGTTTACGGCAGTACCCGTTACATAGGATGCCGCATCGGAAACTAAAAATGTTATGACATTTGCAGCTTCTTCCGTATCTCCAATACGTCCTAGTGGAATAGATTTCCCTACTTCTGTTGAATATTCTTCCCAAGTATGATCTGGCATTTCCTTTTGCCATATTTCTTCGATTTGGCGACTGCGAATTAAGCCAATACAAACAGAATTTACCCGGATATTATATTTTCCTAGATCTTTACTCATTGCCTTCGTTAACGCAAGACCAGCTGATCGACTCACTGTAGTAGGTAAGCTGGAAGCTGGTGGCGTTTTTGCCAGTACGGCTGTTAAATTTAAAATCGCTCCACCCTTTTGTTCCTTTAAATATGGGAGTGCATATTTCGAACAATGGATTGCTCCGAATAATTTTAAATTTAAGTCTGCATGCCATCGTTCTGTATCGACATCTTCAAATGAGTTGGCAGATGATGTTCCGGCATTGTTAATTAAAATATTTAATTTCCCATAATGTTGTACTGTTTCTTCAATTAGACGTTTACAATCTTCTTCTTTTGAAACATCACAAGAGATCGTTAAAATTTCCTGCCCAGTATGTTGTTGGATAAATGCTTTTGCTTCATTTAAAGTTGATGCCGTACGGGCAGCAATGACTACTTTCACCCCTTCTTTGACAAGTTGTAAAGCGGTATATAAACCAATTCCTTTACTAGCTCCTGTAATAATCGCTACTTTATCTTTTAATCCTAAATCCATATTCGATAACTCCTTTGTTCTTGAAAGATAATTAAATTATATAAAAAAATATTTCAATTGTGGGAATTTTTCTATTTTTCTTCCACTTTACCATTCTTTGATAATAATTTGTTTGATAGAAATAAACCAAGACCTCCAATGGATATAAATAAAATGGCACGAATAAATAGATTTAAAGAACTTAAATCGAAAAATACAAGTTTAAAGATGGCGATAACAATGAGGGCATACCCCATTACTTTTACTTTCTTGTAATGATAAGTGGTACTGATCCATAAAGAAATGCTAGAAACGATAAATAAAAGTATTGTTTTACTAGCAATCACAAATATCGGATTTAACAATTGATCAAATTGTAATTGATTGAGTAGCCCATACAACAACATCATCCCAGCCAAAATACATACCGTATGAAGTCCATCTAAATCGATTTTTACTTTTCGAATCCAAGTTTCATAGAGAGTACCTTTCATTAAAATATCCACCATAAACCATATGATGAAACATATATAAATGAACCGCGCAAAAATATTTAGCCAAATATCTAATCCAAATACGTAATGACTCGGTAGTAAGTTGATTGTTGAAATAGTAAAGGCGAAGATTAGTACATATTTTAATGCCCGCCCAGTTAATCGTTTTGGCATAAAGATACTTCCAAACGTTGCAACAGCTATTAATATAAAGGTTGCATATGGGTAATCGTTTGAAATGTAACTATAGTCAAATTGATTAACATAAAAGAAGAAAAAGCTTGTAATGATAATGGGCAATAGATCTCCTGAGAAATAAATGGTTGCTTTTGAATTATCATTAACTTTAACGGCTCTTTGTTTTTGTACATATAAGAAAATAACAATTAAATAAACTAAAATGAATAAATAGTTTGCGTGTTCAATCGTCCAAAAAGGTTTAACATCACTTAGTAATAAATGATTGAAAACGGTAATCGTCATTAAAATACTATACGTTATTTTCATAATCGTAGCGCCAATTCGAATAGCCAACATGATTGATAAAAAAGCACTGAAAGGAAATAATACGATGTCTATTGTATTGGATAAATCCAAAGCAAGTAACATGTTAAATACGGTAAGTATTGATAACGTTCCAATAACATCTACGAGTTGTTTTATTTTATTTCGATAAGCTTGGTAAGCAAATTGTATATAAATAATCGTTAAGAAGAACAAAGCTAGTTCCGGTTCATTTGTAATGAAATTTACGATTGCAACGGTTAATCCGCTTAAGCTAAACAATAAACCTTCGTGGAACGCAATATATTCCCCTCTTACTTTATTTTGATGCCACCAAACATAAAGCAATAAACCATTTAAAATAATGACACTAGATAAATAAAACCAGTGATGTTCTTGATTGAGTAGCCAAATAATTATTACTGCTAGTATGGAAAAACCGTATGTAATATAAAGGGCAATTTTTTGAACATGTTTAATCAATATAAACTGCATGGCAATAAAAATAATCAAAACGTACAGTAATATCCACGGTCCGTTAAAATCCATATATTCTAACAAGTACGGTAAAAGCAACGAAGTGAACATGACGAATATTGAAAGAACTTCATTCTTCTTCACATAGCAAATAGCTACTCCATATGCAATGTAAACGAAGGCAATCAATAAAGCAAAATAAAGTCCTAAAACTTCATAAATTATTGCTCCAGCTGCTGTTGTTAAGATCCCGATACAAAATGTTCCACCATATAAAACAACGGTTAAAACTTGTGAAGTATCCCTTTTCTTTTTGTCCATTCTGTACGCAATCACAAATAACGCGATTGATAATCCATAAGCTAAGACGAGTTTAACTTCCGTTGAAAGCAATCCAAAGTCACTAATTAGTTTTAATCCCCATAAAACACCTAAAACGAGAATAATCATAAATATTTTTGGTAAAGACCAAACGATGATTTCTTCAAAGCTTTTTTGTTTTTTTGGTGGTAAAGCTTGCTTCTTGGAAGGGGGGACTGTTTGAATCTTTGGTCGAGTTTTTTCAGTTGAATTGACTGGATTAACTTTTGCTTTCTGTAATTCCATCGGTACTTTTTCAACTGTCTTTTTTACTTTAATTGGTAATGGCTGTTCAAAACCCGTTGTAGCTGATTTTAACTGATTTAGTTCTAATCGCAACTCACGTACTTCTTTTTCAAGATAATCAATACGTTTTTCAGTGTCATTTTGCATTTTTGTTCCTCCAAAACTGATTTATTACTTAATCATTTCAATCGTTTATGTATGTTTCTTTTCACACGGCCAACAAAATCCTGAAAACGCATGTTATAAATATACTCCTGTCTTAGCTCTGTATTCCTCTTTTCTATAATTATAATTGGAAATCCTTTCTAATTACAGACAAATAAAAAGGATTTTAAAGCCAACTAGCTTTAAAATCCCGTAAGGTGTTCGATGATATTTTAGTGGTTGAAGTAGAATGCTCCAACGATAATTAAAAGAATAAACAGAACGACGAGTAGAACAAATTCATTTCCATTTTTAGAGTAACCACCATCACCATATGAATTATAATGCATAACATTTCTCCCCCTTTATCTAAGATACTAACAATTTATGACTAATACCCGGCATTACTAGGGACAAATGTTTAGTTTTAAAAAGGATTTTACAATTTATGTAGTAAAGAATGGGATAGCGCTCCCATTCTTTTGATCAATAAAAAATACTAATAGTATCTTTTATTGAATTGCGTACCGATGATAATAAGAAGAATGAATAGAACTACAAGTAATGCAAAGCCGCCGCCGAATCCGCCGGAACCACCATTACAATGATTGTCTTCTACTCCTCCTACATTATTACAGTAGTCGCCTACACCACCTACGTCATTAGAGTAACCCATGCCATATCCTCCTTTCCTCAGTTCTATTTCTACTTTATGACTTTAAGAATGTAAGGTTATGGACAAGTGTGGAGCTTCTTAAGAAAAAATAGATTCTTTTTCATAAAAAGCTATAAAACTGTAGATTTTTTTAACCTCAGATTAATAAATGCTTTGAAAAAAACTAGTAGCAAGACATACGTTTAAGAATCAAATATTTTTCTGAAATAGACTGTATTTCGAATCCGTTATTTTTCGAAAGGTTTTTGTACATCTTTTATCGAAAAACTATCATCACTTCAAAAGAATCTTATATATAAAATATTTTGAGTAAAAAAATTTAGTATAAATATGTATTATTTATTTACGATAAAATTCGAAAAATCAAAATTTTTATTACTTTTATCTAATATTCAAAACCACTTACGTAAAATTCAGTATATAATCAACTATATCAATTAAATTTCTTCAAGGAGTGGTTCATTTGAATTCAACCATTACACGTGCTTTTAATTTCAATGCAGGTCCATCAGCTCTACCACTAGAAGTACTTGAAAAAGCTCAACAAGAACTGATCAATTACAACAACGCTGGAATGTCCATAATGGAAATGAGTCATCGTAGTAAAGATTATGATGCAGTACATAACGAAGCAATCGCTCGATTAAAAGCGTTATATGCTATTCCTGATAACTATGAAGTTCTTTTTTTACAAGGTGGTGCTAGTCTTCAATTTACGATGGTACCGATGAATTTTTTAAAAGAAGATCAAAGGGCGAGTTATGTATTGACAGGTTCATGGTCTGAAAAAGCATTAAAAGAAGCATTACTTTTTGGAAAAACAGCAGAAGCTGCTAGTTCAAAAGAAAATAAATATCGAAATATCCCCACTTTAAACGAAATTCAATTTGATCAAACAGATGCGTATGTGCACATTACTTCTAACAACACAATTTATGGCACACAATGGAAGGAATTCCCTCATACCGGCGAAGTACCTTTAGTAGCAGATATGTCTAGTGATATCCTTTCTAAGCCTGTTGATATTAGTAAATTCGGTCTTATTTATGCTGGTGCCCAAAAGAACCTTGGTCCATCAGGTGTTACCGTTGTCATTATTCGAAAAGATCTACTTGAAAAAGCGAACAAAAACATTCCTACTATGTTAAAATATACAACACACGCAGATTCAAATTCTTTATATAACACTCCACCAACCTTTGGTATTTACATGTTAGGGGAAGTTCTTAAATGGGTTGAAGCGCAAGGTGGGCTCGAAGGTATTGAGAAAAACAATGAAGCCAAAGCAAAATTAATCTATGATGTAATCGATCAAAGTAATGGCTTTTATAAAGGACATGCGGAGTTATCATCACGTTCATTAATGAATATAACATTCCGTGTTGCTGATGAAGAGCTAGAGAAACAATTCCTTGTTGAGGCAAAAGAAGCTGGCTTTGTAGGTTTGAACGGTCACCGTTCAGTGGGAGGATGCCGTGCATCAACTTACAATGCTGTTCCGGTTGAAGCATGTCAAGCCCTTACTAATTTTATGATTGAATTCCAGAAAAAACATCAATAAATGAAATGGGGTACTGACCATCATTTTTGAGACAATAAGAAAACACCCTACTTTACAGTTAGTTGACGGTATTTAACCGGCGATTGGCTGTTTAGTTTCGTTTGAATACGGATATTGTTAT
>NZ_JBIQFG010000060.1:0-13229 GCF_045369345.1 Ureibacillus sp. 179-F W5.1 NHS
TTTTTGCACAAAATTAGTGAAGGACTCTGCATTTTTCCTTTGCAAAGCTCTGCATTTTTATTTTGCCATACACAATAGGCGCATTTCTAAAAATTAGAATTGCGTTTTTTTATTTGGGTCAATAAGTATAGCAAATGAGGGAGATCATAAAACTCAATATGAAGGTAACTTGTAGTATAGTTATAAAAAATCATTTTGCTATCAAGCAACTAAAAAGTTGCTTATACTTGACGTGCAACCTAAAAGTTGCGTATTATCGAACTATGGATAGTAAAACAGATATAATATTCAAAGCACTTGCCGATTCGACTCGAAGGCTCATATTAGATGAATTATCAGAACGTAACGAGATGACGTTGTATGAACTTACAGCGAGGCTCATTATGAAGCATAACGTTAACATTTCCCGTCAAGGCATTGCTAAACATCTATCTATATTGGAGGATGCAGGACTAGTATTTTCAAAACGAAAGGGGAAGTATCGAGTACTTGTGTTCAATAATGAACCTCTTAAAGATATATTAAAAGGATGGATAGAGTAAGAATAACGTTTAAATAAATATGAAATGAATGAGTCGAAATATTTGGTTCATCACAAACTGTTTGGGACTCACGAAACACACTATCTATTCGAGGAGGAAAAGATATATGAAAATCATTGTTACTAGTATATTTGTTGAAGACCAAGAGAAGGCGTTAAAATTTTACACGGAGACACTAGGATTTATAAAAAAACATGACGTTCCTACTGGAGAATATAGATGGCTTACCCTTGTTTCTCCTGAAGGACAAGAAGGTACAGAACTGTTACTCGAACCGAATCAACATCCAGCTGCTAAAGAGTACCAAAAAAAGCTATTCGAAGAAGGGATACCTGTAACTATGTTTGGGGTAGACGATATTCAAAATGAGTACGAACGATTACTTAATTTAGGCGTGAAATTTATAATGGAGCCTACAAAAATGGGTGATATGACAATAGCAATTTTTGATGATACGTGTGGAAATTTGATTCAAATTATTCAACAATAATAAAGTTAATTTTACAGTAAACTTTGTTACCCCGTTCTATTTATAGGATGGGGTTTCATTATGTAATGAAATAGTTCAAAATCCAGAATAAATTAGAATGCTTACTAAGTTAAGAGTACATAGTGAAAAAAGTGCTGTTTATATGGTGACATAGGGTATAGATTGATAAAATATACATAGATGAAAGTTCAATGGAGCAATAGTAGACTAATTTGTGAAGTAGGATGTGAAATATGTTACAATACGGATTTCCAATTAGTTTGAGAGATGATGTTATGGAAGTAATTCGACTGCTTCCAAAGAAGACTTACCATAATCTCTCTAATGAATTACTAGAAACTATAGAATACATTCAAGATGATTATGTGGTTAACATTCCTTATCGTCTTTATTTCAAAGATAATTCTAATCAATATATAGACAATTTAACCGAACAACAAAAAATGATTTTACATTGCATTTATTCAAGAAATTGTGATGGTTATGTTCGACAAAAACATTTACATTCATTGCTTTTAATGGATTATGAAGAGTGGGCTATTCCTTATATTGTAAAAATATGTGATGAATACATCATTGAAATACTAGAAATGACGTATGTTATTCTGAAAGAACAAGATACAGAGAAGATAAAGAGATTTTGTATGGAAAATATAGAGGAATTTTGTAAAAGCTATAACAGAATGATTAGCTATTGGAATGAATTTTACCGTGATCGATACAATAATTTTCATCAATATATTGGTAGAAAACTTTTTAGAGAATGTTTTGGTTACTCTAGATCCCTGGAACGTAGGAAAAAGTGAGATGCTTGAACACATCAAAAAAAGAACACAATTTTAAATGGAAAATTGTGTTCCGTTTTTATGTGGTGAAATCACTATAATGTAAACAAGAAAGGACGATGCTATTATGGAAAACGTATCGAATGTTGATCGAATAGAATCAATCAAATCTTTACAATCGACACTCCGTAAACTGGAAAATGCCTTGTCCCAGATGAGCCATAATGGCAAAAATACCACCTTAGTAAAAAAGCGACTAAAGGCTGTGAACATAGGTTTAGCAATACTAGAAAATGTTTGGAATCATAGAAATCATCATTTTTCCAATGAGGATTTAGATGAAGCCCATGATGTTCTTACTAGTTTATTTCCATCCATGGAGAAAATCTATGCTAAATCAAAAGTTGGAAGTCCGCAAAGAACACTTTTAGAAAGAAGAATGAAAGCGTTGAAATTTGCTGTTCAAGCAATTGCGGGAAGTACAGGAAATAAACAATAGATCTATCTTGAACAGAATCTAGATTGATACAAGGAAAATTATCTGAAGGCGATCTTCGAATAGAAGAATCGTCTTTTAATCTTTACATCGTTTATAGATTAGGGAATTGAAAATTCAGAATACATTGTTGACGCTTAACATTTCGTACTATAAAATAAAAAACAAGTCATCTAGATGTATAGATGAAATGTCGGTAGCTTATTAAAAATGAACCTCGGAGGGTCGAGATGAGTAATTATAATCCTCATATTCCAAAATACGTCCAAATTGCTGAACGATTAAGAAAAAAAGTAGATGAAATGTACAAAGAAGGAAAAGAAAGATTTTTAAGTGATGATGAACTCATCAATATGTTTAATGTCTCTCGTATGACAATTCGTCAGGCAGTTCAATTACTTGTAGAGGAAGGTCTTTTGCAACGCATTCAAGGGAAAGGTACTTTTATTGTTCGAAAGGACAAATTAAAAACAGATATTGCCAAATTGGATACTTTTTTTCGAGGTTGGTATTTAAAAAATTTTCATGTCAAGTTGCTGTTTCGTGGATCCGTACCATGTCCAGAAGGTATCGATGTGAAACTGGGGGTGAAACCTGGAGAGGAAGTTTATCAAGTAAAAAGGTTACGACTTTCAGAAGGTATTCCGATTGTTATCGATAATCGGTATCTTTTAAAAAAGTATGGTGAACAGATTACCGATGAAGAGTATGTGAATTATTCTTTTTCCCATTTATTTTTAAATAAGTTTGATATGTCTCTTACCGAAGGGGAAATTGAAATCGAAGCAGTTCTTGCTAATGAAGAGATTTCAACCGTCCTTGGTGTTTCCGTTGGCTCTCCAATTTTATATAGAAGTGTTGATTTAAAAGTAAAAGATGAGTGTGTTTTAACTGGTGCTTCTTCCTATCGTGGAGACATGTACAAATACAAATCAGTCTTAAGTTTAGAATAAAAAAATGAATTGTTAAGAGGTGGTGTTTTTTAGTTTATTCTATTTTGTAAGTGCTTCCATTGATGTTTATACAAGCCGAATATCAATATTGCATATGGACGAATCTATTTAAAAATTTATAACTCAATATTAAATACCATTTTTCATAGTAAAAAAATCCATAAACTACATATATGCGATATATACGAAGGAGGTAACTATGTTCTATTCTATTTTAATTATACTAGCAATTATCATTGCGATTTATTTAGGTGAAAAGCTTGATATAAATACGGGATTAGTAGCTTTAGCGTTTGCTTATATTATTGGTTGTTTTGTTTTAGGAATGTCTATAAATGATTTATTGGCAACGTTCCCAACAAAATTATTTTTAGTTATTTTTACTTTAGCGCTATTCTTTAATTTTGCAGTTGTAAATGGTACTTTAGAAAAAATTGCCCATTTATTACTTTATAAATTTCAAAAACATACTCAATGGCTGCCATTAATTTTGTATTTTGTGACGGCATTAGTTTCTGGAATGGGTGCTGGTTTCTTTACTTCTGTGGCAGTAATGGGTGCGATTGCGATGGCCTTATGTAAATCATCAGGAATGAATAAATTACATGCTTCCTTTGCAGTCTCATTAGGGTCCCTTTCTGGTGCGAATTTTATGTATAGTGCCCATGGCGTACTCTTTAATTCATTGATTAGTGAAACCGCTCTTGCTGAACAGGCGAATTTACTAACAAGGGATATTTTTGTTGTTTCATTTATTTATCCAATATTTATCATGTTAATCCTTATGTTTTTTGATAGAAAAAATGGCAAAATTGCTGAACTGAATATTGAAAAGCCAGAAAGGTTTTCAAAAAAGCAAAAAGTTAATATTTTTCTTATAGTGCTTCTTATGGTAATTGTACTTGGAATACCGATGCTCGCTACTTTTATGCCAGAAAACGAAACAATTCAGTTTATTAACTCACGTACGGATATTACTTTGCTGGCAGTTGTGTTCGCAATCGCAGCATACATATTAAAATTAGCTGGGGATCAACCAAAAGAGGTAATGGCAAGAATTCCTTGGAGTACGCTATGGCTAGTTTCTGGGGTAGGAATGTTAATTGATGTAGCTGTTGAAGCAGGTACAATTGATTTATTAGCTTCTATGATTAATAATATGCCGTCCTTTATTGTTCCTATTGCTGTCACAATTATTGCGGGAATTATGTCAATCTTTAGTAGTACGTTAGGTGTTGTTGCGCCGCTTATGTTCCCAATGATTGCAGGAATAATCGCCCCAACAGGTTATAGTGCATCGCTTATTGCAGTTGCTATTATTATCGGTGCCCAATCAACAGCGTTAGCACCATTTTCTACAGGCGGTAGTTTGATTCTTGGGAATAGTGGGTTGAGTGAAGAAGAATCTAAGAAATTTTATAATGATTTACTTTATAAAGCAACGCCTTTAGGATTAGGATTTGCGATTGTTGCAACGGTGATTTTAATGTTTATATTATAGGGGGTAGCTATGCAAAAAATATTTGACTCTCATTTTCATATTATTGATCCAAAATTTCCACTTGTTGAAAATCAAGGATTTGTCCCAGATTTTTATACAGTGAATAATTATTTAAAAGATTTAGAAGAAATGTCCATTGAAGTAACTGGGGGAGCCATTGTATCAGGTTCCTTTCAAGGATATCATCAAGATTATTTTGCGGATGCCATTTCAGAATTAGGAAATCATTTTGTAGGTATTACACAACTACCATTTGATACGACCAATGAAGAGATTTTAAAATTAAATGACATCGGAATAAAGGGAATAAGATTTAACTTATATAGAGGGTTATCTGCATCACCGAAAGAAATTAAAGAGCTTTCAGAGCGAGTATATAAGTTATGTAATTGGAAGACAGAACTCTATCTTAATTTACAAACGATTGATAAAGATCTTGAAGAATTAATTTTCACCTTGCCAAAAGTATCCATCGATCATTTAGGGATGCAAAAATGTTCTATGGATAAGTTGAAAAAAATTGTGAACGCAGACGTTCCGATTCGATTAACGGGTTTTGGTCGGGTAGGTTATGAACGAGATGAAATTAGAGAATTAATTACAATATTATATAGAGAAAATCCAAACTCTCTTATATTTGGTAGTGATTTACCATCAACTCGAGCGAAATATCGATTTTCATATGATGATATACAATTAATTAAAGAAACTGTCAGTAAGGAAGCGCAGGATAGAATATTCTTTCAAAATGGGGAGAATTGGTATCTTCATAAATAAAAATTATTTCAACTTACAAAACCTTAGTTTTTCCTCATAGCGGGAAAAATTAAGGTTTTATTTTTTTAAGGAATATTTTTATAGGTAAGACGTTCTTAGTCTATTTTTTATTGATTTTTATATGAAATAATGCAACTTTTACTTGAAATCAACGTAAAAAAAGTAAAAAGAAAGGATGAATTGATAGCTGTCTCGATAATATTAATGGTGATTGTTGGAATTGGTATACTGTTCTTTTATAAACAGTGGCAATTTAAAAAGGCAGAAAAATTATATGAGCCGGTTGGGAAATTTATAATAGTAGATGATGATATAAAGTTACATTATATTTCAGAAGGTACCGGTCAACCAGTTGTATTTCTACATGGGGGAATACTCTCTAGCAGTGATTATAAAGAAACCGTTCAAATGGCAGCTCAGCAAGGTTATCATGCAATTGCCTTTGATAGACCTAGTTATGGATATAGTGAAAGGCCTAAAAAAAGAAAAATTACTCCCATTACGCAAGCTTCATTATTCATAAAGCGTTAAAAGAACTTGAAATCAATGAACCAATCATATTAGTTGGCCATTCTTGGAGCGGTACGATGACCCTTTCCTATGCTCTACAATTTCCAAAGGAAGTTGCTGGAATTGTGATATTGGCAGGAGCAATGTATAAAGAGGGATACGCTGCAGAGAATGGTGACCTGTTATCAAAGTTCGTTACAACACCTTTTTTAGGAAGTATGATTTTAAATTTATTACTTAAAACACCTTTAGCAAAAAGTATGGCTTTCTCAATGGCCAAGCAAACTTTTGCTCCGGAGCAGGTACCAGAAAAGTATGCAAAAGAGCTATATGCAATCGGATTCCGTCCAAGTCATTTTAGAGCAAATAGGGAGGATGTGCTTGTATTCCCTGAAACCTCTAAAAACTTATGTGAAGAATATAAAAAAATTACAGTTCCTACAGTAATTGCAGTGGGAGAAAATGATCCATTTGGGGTGATTGATCAAGCGCGGCGATTAAAAGAGGATATTCCCCATGCCACTTTAAATATCATTCCAGACATCGGACATATGATTCCAGAACTTCATCCAGAGATGGTCTTGGAAAATGTGAAATTTATATCTAAAAAAATTACGAGTATTGTTTAAAGTTGTTTATTAAATATCAAACGTAGGAGACTTAAGGGGATTTTAGATTTAATTTCCATTTAAACTAAAAGGGAGAGGAGTTTTATGTATGTTTAATAATGAACAATTACAAGACTTAATTGCTGGGAAAAGTGTTGGGAATAAGTTCCCCTATAGTATAAATGATGACCAAGAAATAGAAGCACATATTCGGCGATTATTTCATCGAATAAACCGTATTCCGAATTTAGAATGTGAAGCAGAGTGGAATCATTTTGGAAGTGGATACGCTTCCTTTGTTGAATTATTTTGTTATCGGAAAGAGGATGTTAAAGTTGTTGAAGAGAAATATGGGCATCGAGAGATAAGGACAGATGGGATCATTATTGATATTTGTCGTTTAGCACCTGTTGCAATTATGGGTGAAGATGACAGATATAAAACAATACGTACCGAAACAAACGAAGTAGTTGGTGGAGCACATGGGACTTTACTTAGTGGTCCACATCGATTAAAAATAAGTAAAGATTTCCAAACAATTGCAGAAAACTTGAAACAAGTTTTGGAAGAGTTTGATTATGAGCTTTTAGAGGCTAAAGAATTAAATCAACCTTTATCTTTTCAAACGGAAATAGCAACAATTTATCGGGAACCTAGAGAATATTTAGTGATGGATGCGATTTTTTATTGGGAGGATTAGTTTAATTGTAATGTATTACTAAGTCTAATACGACTTGGATTGTTGTAAAAATTAACTCTCTTAATGTCTATCACTTTTGGAAAATTAAATAACTTGATGATCTTAATATATTTTCCATAAAAGCTTCCTTAAATTGAAGTAATCAAATAAATGAGAACATTCTATAAGTAGAGTTTAGAGGATTGAATTCGGTATTAAACCGGACTCAATCCTTTTTATTTTTCTTTTATTCGTTTGTAATTGAAGTAATGTAGAAATAACCTTATCAACAAATTAAACCATATCACTGTTTAATAGGTACACATATTTCACAATAAGGGTAACTAATCATATCACTAATGTACTTTTCCATAATTGGTTTATGATCGATTTGGAAATTGTTATTTTGTAAATGTTGAAAAATAGCCGGATATGCTTTTTGAATTTCTTCTGTTGTATGTTTTACTTCGTAAACATAATACTGACCCCCAGATAGTTCCCTTTCAAGAACTGAATCATCTACTTGAAAATCATTTGGAATGACAATGCAAGCATCGAATCTGCACTGATTAGGTGGTGTTGTTTCTGGGTTATCGAGTGGAATTGCAAACAAAATTGCAGAATTAAGAAGATTATTCTCCTTCGCCCATTTTTTTAACTTCTCCATTACTTCCATATTAGCAGAACCGTATTGACCAACTCGTCGCATATAAGCAATACGATAGTTTGGAAAAGTTTCGATTTTAAATTTCATTACGTTCCATTCCATCCCTTCTATCCATATTCTTCGGTACATTTCGAATGTAACATGTTATAAAAAAATATTTCGATTAATTTTAAAAATAATTTGAAAATTTATTATATAATTGAATGAAAATGAAGAGTATGGAAAAAAATGTTATCCATCATCGAATTTATGGATATTTGTAATTATTTTCTTTTTAGCTATGGTTAAAACAATAAAGGAAAGTCAACGTCAGAATCGGGATTAATAACTTTATTTCATCCACCATTTTTTAAAATTTACAAAGGTAAATTAACAAGTTATTTTGTTATACGCCTAAATAAACTATTGGTGTAAATATCGAGCAATACGGTTTGGTAGAAGTAAAATGATTAAAAGAAGACAATGAAAAAAGCAAAAAGGAAAGATGATTAGAAGAGTCTTCCTTTTTGCTTTAACATTGAATTTCAATTCGTTGTTATCCTTTTATTTACTGACCATTTTTTCTTCGAACCGTTATCGATTCTCCAGCAATTCCCCAATTATCCGTATCAACTTCATCAATGACAACGACTGTTGTGTTAGGATTTTTATCTAAAACATCAACAAGTAATTGAGTCGCTCCTTTAATAAGGGCTGCTTTCTTTTCAGGTGTAACGTTTTCATTCGTAATTTTAATATTCACGTATGGCATCAAAATTTCCCCTTTTCCTTCTTATTTTATAGCTGAAGTTTCTATGTGTAGTCTCCGATCAAATCGAATCCCACTTATAAGAAATAATGCTCCAATGAACACAACACCAGCTGCTCCTATCAAAGCAGCATTATAACTTTGAGTGAATGACGTTAAAACGCCAGCGATAGTCGGACCAATCATTTGGCCAATTGCATAAATAGCTGTTAAATAACTAATGACTCGACTGCTATTCGCAGGATTCATTTGACGAGCTAAAGTAGTTGCAAGGGTAGTGATTCCCATAAATGTTGCGCCAAATAATAAGGCGCTAATAATTAGACTAATTTGAGATGTCCAAAAAACAGGTAGGGCAATTCCGATAGCTTGCAAAATCATAGAAAAAACTAGTGATTTTACAAAACCTTGCTTTTTAGCAAATGTGGACCAAAGTATACAGGAAGGAATCGCACCTAACCCTACAACTACCCAAACGAGAGATGAGTCCATTTTAAATTGTGGTGAATTTTCTGCAATCGATACAATGAATGTTCCTGTTACGATATAACCTAAACCTTCTAAGCCATAGGCAATCATTAACCATGTAAACCATTTTAGGGGAGGTACTAGTATTTTTTCATCTTGTTTTACTATTTTTACCAATATGTTTTGAGAATCCTTTAGCCACATCCATACAAAGAGCGTAAGAACTATACTTACAATGGCTAAACCAATCCATACTCCTTCCCACCCAAACAAATCGTTAAAACTTGGAATGAAAAGGGTTGAAAAAAAGATCCCAAACCCAACACCCGAATAAAAAATGCCTGACCAATTTGTTTTACCGGTAGAAGATAATTTATCTAATACAATACTAGATGCGATAACAAAAATGAATGAACTGGCGATTCCAGAAACGAAACGAAGGATAAGCATTAAAACATAAGAGTGGGAAAGTCCCATAGCGAAGGTGCTCAGTACACTGATAATAAGACTAACTCTTAAAAAATTGGTTTTATGTTTTTTCAACGGAAGTACTCCTGCTAATATTGCACCAGCCAAGTATCCAGCATAATTACTCGATGCAAGGTAGCCTGCTACTGTGTCTGAAAATGAAAGGTCATTTTGCATGAGTGGTAGGATAGGTGTATAAGCAAATCTTCCAATCCCCATTGCAATCATTAATGAGAAAATTCCTCCAACTAAAAATAAAATTAGATGCTTCTTCAAATGTTTCACCCCCTCGTTTTGTTTTTTATTTCTATCATTATCATATCTGTTTTTTGATATATGGTATAATACATAAAATTGATATGAAGTCATCATTAATTTATATATCAAAAAAGGGGGATGACGATGGATATCCAATCGTTAAAATTCTTTCGAGCTGTTGCAGCGTCAGGTAGTATATCAAAGGCGGCGAAGGAACTAAATTATGCCCAGTCCAATCTCACAGCAAAAATTCAACAATTGGAAGGTGATCTTCAAACGACGTTATTTTATCGACACAATCGAGGAACGACTCTTACGGATAAAGGGAAAGTATTACTTGTTTATACAGATAAAATCTTTCAACTTTTAGCAGAGGTAAAAGAAGTAATGAATGATAATGGAGTACCAAAGGGACCACTAACGATCGGTTCAATGGAAACAACTGCGGCAGTTCGTTTACCTGCTTTGCTTTCAAAGTTTCATCGTGAGTATCCGGATGTTGATCTTACATTAAAAACTGGTCCAACAGAGCAAAATGTACAAAGTGTTTTACAATATGAATTGGATGGCGCCTTTGTTGCAGGTCCTATTGAACATCCGGAATTGTCTTTTCAAACTTTTATAGAAGAAGAGTTGGTCCTTGTAACGGATACGTTCCATCAACCTTTAACTTCGTTAAAAGAGATACAAAATAGAACGATATTAGTATTTCGAAATGGTTGTTCTTACAGAGCAAGATTTGAAAAATGGTTACACCATGAAGGGGTGATACCAGAAAAAATAATGGAGTTTGGAACTCTTGATGGAATAATTGGTTGTGTATCTGCAGGGCTAGGTATCAGTTTACTTCCTCGTAGTGTAGTAGCTAAACATGTGAATGAAGGAGTGCTTGTCCAACACGATATCCCTGAACAATTTGGAAAAGTGAAAACGATTTTTATTTACCGGAAAGATAAATATTCGTCTACTTCCCTCGAGAAAATGATAGAAATGTTGTGCAGTGAAAAAATAGGTTTGGTTTAAAATTGCTCTGATGTAAACGGCAATTATAAAAGATATAGGAAGTAAACTACATATCACTCCATTAATAAGGGGTTAAATAAAATAATAAATATCTAAAATGAGGGTTATTGTATTAAACTTATAGGAAATTTTAATTTTTCAGTATAAGCTTAAAATATATTATTTCTATTCTAGGAGGAGAAAATATGGAAGTATTCGCAGAATTTTTAGAGAAAATCGAAAATATGCAACATCGGGAACGAACAGAAGAAGTTTTAAGCTGGGTAAGTGAGAAATATCCAAATTTAACGCCAGTAGTTAAATGGAAGCAGCCTATGTTTACCGACCATGGTACATATATTATTGGCTTTAGTGTAGCGAAACATCATTTAGCTGTTGCCCCTGAAGAGGCAGGGATTACTCATTTTACTAATGAGATTGTGCAGGCTGGATATAGTCATACGAAAGGTCTCGTTCGATTCCCGTGGAATAGCCCAATTGATTACGCATTACTTGAAAAAATGATTGATTTTAATATTTTAGATAAAGCAGATTGTTCAACCTTTTGGAGATAACGGAAAATAGAGTAGAGAAAAAGTATTTTATAGTAGAAGAATCAACTAACCATTGAGCGCAATTCTAAAAATGAATTGTGTTCTTTTTATATATTCGAATTGGATATTTAACCTTTGCAACATACTGTGAAAATGAAGAAGTAAAGGAAAATTTAAAATTGGATTTAGAAACTTTTTTAAAACAACCGCTCTGGTAAATGTTAAGTGTGAGGTACTTAATCAGCAATCCTCTTAAAGGGAGGATTGCCAAAAAGTGAATAGTATTATTGTGTATTCAGTATTTCCTTTGAGCGTTTATTCCCTTTATAGATAAAATAAAGAGAAAGAATCATAAATAATAATGCAAAAATACGTTTCGTATCAAATTCAATGACTAAACTATTAAACCATCCAAAATGATCAATGACTACGCCAATCACAAGTTGACCAGCTATTCCAGCAATATTCGTTGCAATAACGCCAATTCTAGGGACTGCCATAACCGTTAATAGTAGATACATAGTGCCTAATAATGCGGCACTTAATTGCCATTTTGGCACATCAAAAAGTGCAAGCACATTTCCGCCACCGAAAAATAAAATGAAAATCGTAAGAAACATTGTTCCCGTTAAAAAGGTTAGAAATGTTGTTTCAATTGTCCCAGCTTTCCGACTAAATGTCCCGTTGATAGACGATTGGGCACTTAATGTGATTCCGCCAATCAATGTAAATAAAATCATAAATATCCCCATCATTAGTCCTCCTAGTTGATTAAAATAAGTGCAATAATCATTGATATAACCGCAAATATCTTTTCTTTATTAATCATTGTTTTTTTGCTGCCTAACCAACCGAAATGTTCAATCACCATACTCATTATTAGTTGTCCGATAATGACAGCAACCATTGTTATACCGACACCAACGAATGGGACACTGACAACAATCGATGTTAAATAAATAACACCTAATGCTCCTCCAAGTAATGACCATTTAGGCGCTTCAAATGTATAGGAAAGCTTCCCTTTCCCAAAAAAGAGTAACAATAATCCCATGATTATCGAACCCATAAAGAAGTTATAAAAACTTGTTTCGATTTGTCCAATTGTTTTTCCTAATTCTGCATAGATAGCTCCTTCAAAGCTAAGGGCTGCCCCTGCCAATAGTGCAAGTATATAAGATATAAATCGCATAGGGATATATCTCCTTTTTCATATAATTGTATATCTAGATATATAGATATATAAGTTGATAAAAAAACAGAAATCAACATTTACTAGATCTCTGTTTTAAAATAATTAGCTAATTGTTGAATAAATTCTTCATTTCGTCTGTAGTAAGTCCATTGACCATGTCGAATTGATTCAAGTAGACCAGCTTTTTGCATCATATTTAAGTAGCTAGAAACCGTAGATTGAGAAACTTTAGCCTTTTCTTGAATATCCCCAACACAAACTCCCCCTTTATAACTTACCTCCTTTGGTAGGTGAGCGCCTTGTTTTGGGAAATGTTTCTCGGGTTCCTTTAACCACTCTAGGATATTGAGTCTTGTTTCGTTTGATAACGCTTTGAATACATCAATAAGTTCCATAGGAGTAATTATATATCTGGATTTTTCGATATGTCAATTGGTAAAAGGGTTAACCGTGGAATGTCAACACAAAACTGGACAACCTTTATAAGGACCTATTCTTGAATTCCACAGGCGTTAAATAGCCTAGTGT
>NZ_JBIQFG010000061.1:0-12882 GCF_045369345.1 Ureibacillus sp. 179-F W5.1 NHS
CACAATACAGTCACCATCTTCTTCAAGTTGCTTAAAAGCCTTTTTTAAAAATGTCCTTTACAAAGGGTACACTTTAAATAGTGCTGGCTTTTTTATTTAAGGCTGCCAGAGCAGGCGAAGCAGGAAAAGGATTTGCAGTTGTAGCGGATGAAGTAAGGAAATTAGCCGAACAATCAGCAAATGCAACGAATCAAATCGCGGATATTATTAGCCATATTCAAAAGGAAATAAACGAAGCGATAAAAACAATGGCAACGGGTACGGAAGAAGTTACGACAGCTACACACCATATGTCAAATCAATCAAAACTTGTAGCAGCTTCTACAACAATTGTTCAAAACTTAACGAATGAAAATTTAGCCGGTGTCCAAAATATCTCTGCATCAACAGAAGAACAATTGGCGTCCATGCAAGAAATTTCTGCATCTGCAGATGAATTGTCCGTCATGGAGGAAGACTTACAAAAAGTTATACAACAATTTAAATATTAATAAATGGAAAGCCTGTAACGATAAGTTGCAGGTTTTTTTCATGGGGAAACAAATCTTTTATTAATAAAAGAGAAATCCTTTTCATAATCGAAAACTATTCGAAGGTTTCAAGGGTATATATAGTGAATGCATTCAGTAATGAAGAGAAAGGGTGTGAATAATGAAGGAAGCGGAAATTGTTCACCAATTTCAAAATGGTGACGCCAGTGCCTTTCGGAATTTATATGATCTTTATTTTGATTATGCAATCCGGGCGGCCACAATTGTAATGAATAACAATCATTTCTATGCGAAAGATGCTGTACAAGAAACGTTCATACGTGTCTATCAAAATATTCATTTATATGACCCATCTAAACCTTTTAAACCATGGTTTTATAAAATTCTTTTGAATGAGTGCAATCGAATTTTAAAACGAAATTCTAATGTCATTAGCATTGGTGATCGCATCGGCATGTTAGAGCAAGAGGGTCATCTAAAGGAAGAAATGAGTCGTTATGTTGAATATGAAAACTTATATGATGCTATTCAGAAGTTGGATTACCATAACCGGATACCGATCATATTGAAATATTTAAATGGATTTAAAGAACAAGAAATTGCTGAAATTATGGACGAAAATATAAACACGATTAAATCTCGATTATTAAAAGGAAAACAAAAACTTAAACGCTTCCTAAGCTCGGATAAGGAGGGGGATAAAAATGGATGATAAAAAAATGGAACGGGATATATATAAAACATTAAAAGGCCATACAGATGACGTAGTTAATGAAAGGGAAGAGATATGGAACTATATCGAGTCCCAAATAAATTTACAAGAAAACAAATTGATACCTACAACAAAGAAGAAAGAGGAGAAAAAAGTGAAACAGCGAAAAAAATCAACACGACGCTTGTTTGGTTTAGTTGTTGCGGCAGCGATAGTTGTCCTCGTCTTTGGTATGTTCACAACGAATACGGGTCAGGCATTTGTTGAACAAATAAAACAATATTTTGTGCCTGAAAAAGAAGTAATAACGGAAATCGAAGGGGATCAAGAACAAAGTGAAGTCATTCTTCAAGAACGGGTAGATTATATTATTTATATAGATGAAGAAAGGTATCAACTTGTTCAAGAGGGGGGGGTGGATAAAATTGTTCCGAAAGTACCTTTAGAAGATAAATATCCAGAAGTATCTATGACGATTTCTCAAATTGTAGACAAAACGCCTGAGCAACTGGCAAATGAATATGCAGATCAACTTAAAAGCTCCTTTGAAACCGTTAAAGAAATTGAATCAGTCACAGAGCCGGTCAATGGACTTTTAGTTTCTGCTATCGATGGTAATGAATGGGATAGTAAAGTGAATAAACTATATATTATATCAAACGGACGGGAAGGCAGTTTTGTATTTGATTTAAAATACTTTCTTGAAGCTTCTGAAGGACACGGGGCAAGATTTTATCATATGTTGAAAGAGTTCCAAATTGTCGAAGAATAAAATTATGTTATAATAATAAATAGGTATCTCTAATGAAAGAGATACCTATTTATTTATCCTTAGAAATTCCCTATAATTGGAATAATACTTATGAAAAAATTCCGTTTGCATAATGGGGATTTTTTATTGTTTGACCTTCTTAAAAAAACAAATGTCCATCTTGGGGAGAATTTTCTTGAGTTCCTTTTCAATATACGATAAAATTTTCTTATGTTAAATTTTTCGAATTGTTTGTTTTTAACAATTAAAGAAACATTCGTGTGAAGAGTCAATAAAAAACTATCGAATTGCGTATCTAGGGCGATAAGTAGGGTAATTTTAAAGCGAGGGTTAAAATTTTATTAAAACTTTTTCCGTAATCTTTAAGCTCGAAAAACGCCAACGATTTAGATGTACAGTGAAGATGGAGGCGAGTATAGAATGGCAACAATCAAGGCTGCCATCTTAGGTTTTGGCACAGTAGGTCAAGGAATATTTCATGTTTTAAATGAAAAACGTGAAGAACTTCGTGACAAATTAGGATTGGAATTAGAAGTAGCAAAAATATTAGTACGTGATCCATCAAAAGAACGGGTGCCAGGAACAGCCCACCTTTTAACTGATAGTATCGACGATGTTCTTTCTGTTAAAGGACTCCAAGTCGTATTTGAAGCGATTGTGAATGAAGAACCTTCATTTACATATTTAAAAAAGGCTGTTGAAAACAAATGTCATGTTATTACGGCCAATAAAGTCATGTTTGCTAAGCGTGGACTTGAATTGCAAGAATTAGCAAAACAAAACGGTGTATTTGTCGGTTATGAAGCGACAACTGCTGGCGGAGTACCAGTTATTAAAACGATGAAAAATATTTTATTAGTCAATGAAGTATCAAGTATTCAAGGTATTTTAAATGGTACGACGAATTTTATTTTGACGAAAATGCGTTCAGAAGGTTTATCCTTTGATGACGCTTTAAGGGAAGCTCAAGCATTAGGCTATGCTGAAGCGGATCCATATAATGATATTTCTGGCCAAGATGCCTTTAAGAAACTAATGATTTTAAGTTCTTTAGCCTTTGGAGAGCAACCAAATTGGGCAGATGTAGAAGTCATTGGAATCGATTGTATTACATCAAATCAAGTTGCTGATGCAACTGAACAGGGTCTTCGTTACCGCCACGTAGCAGAAGTTGAAAAGCATCCGGATGGAACGATTTATGCTAAAGTTGCACCGATGTTAGTAGATAAAGAGCATCCACTTTATCCAATCGATGATGTTTTTAATGCGGTTACGATGGAAACGAACTACATTGGAACGTTGACATTAATTGGACCTGGTGCAGGTATGTATCCGACGGCAAGCGTCATGGTAGAAGATTATGCTGAAATTATTGGCAAACGCGCAGGTTTTGTCGTATCGATATAAAAACATCTTGAGGCGTTTAGAAACTCCTCAAGATGTTTTTTTATTAATATAAATTGGAACGATCTCCAATTTATTTAATTGTATAAAGTTTATCGATTAGTCTTCATCTTTAATATCTGGATCTTCAGGTATTGGGGTATTTCGCCAAATTTCGATTTCTTCTTTAATACGTTCTAATTGCTCATAATAAGTGTCGAACTGGGCGCTGTTTACGAGGAATTGTTCTCCGTCATGCACCGCTTTTATTCGGCCAGCATAAATGTAGCGAAGAACTTGTTCCTCTGGCATCGAGATGTCTTTCGCTGTTTCAGCAACAGTTTTATACATGTATGATGACCTCCTTCTAATAGTATTATATATAATTTTAATTGAAAGCACTGTTTAGGGACAGAGTTTAAATATATTCCTAAAGAAAGATGGAAGAATAGCATAGTTTAATCAATATGTACTTAAGGGGTGTAATGTTTGAAGATTTTACCATACATATTTGTGTTACTAGCAGCAATGCTTTGGGGGACAGTAGGAACGACTCAAACGTTTCTTGAAGGGGGGATATCTTCCATTGCTGTTGCATCTGTACGATCAGCAATTGGTGGAGGAATATTGCTAATTATTCTTGTGTTCATGGGGAAAATAAATTTTCGAAAATGGTCTTGGAAATGGACCATTCTAGCTGCGTTAACCATTGCATTATTCCAATCGTTATTTTTTACATCGGTTCGATTTACTGGCGTAGCTCTTGGAACAGTTATAACAATAGGCAGTTCACCGGTATTTTCAGGTATAGTAGAATGGGCGATTTGGAAAAGAAAACCGAATAGACTATGGGGAATCGCTACATCCCTTGCTGTAATAGGATGTGTTTTATTATTTGTTAATAGAGGAGAAGCAACCGTACATCCTGTCGGTATTTTACTTGCGTTATGTGCCGGTCTAATGTTTGCCCTTTATACGAACTGTAGTAAGCAGTTAACAGAGCGGGAAGAGACTCTCCCAGCTGTTGCTATGACTTTTACGATCTGTTCTTTAATGTTAATTCCTTTTTCACAAGACGGCGTCAAATGGGTATTTTCGTCACAAAATTTAGTACCGATGCTCTTTATGGGCTTAGCGGCAACGAGTATCGCTTATATTTTATTTTTAGCAGGTTTAGAAAAAATAAGTTCCTCCTCTGCTGTTACCTTATCTTTAGCAGAGCCTTTAACAGCAGCATTACTTGGTGTTTTTCTAGTAAATGAATATTTAAGTCCGACATCTTGGATTGGGGTAATATTATTGCTAGGAGGAATTGTTGTATTAACAGTAGGGGGAAGGAAATCGAATAGTGGTCAGAAGATAGGTGATTACTTCGAAATTCCTTCTGATAGTTCAAGTTAATATGATAGATATTTGAGAACTTGCCTCTCAAGACTTTTATTGTATCGACGCAAAACAGCATGTTGAATCAATAAAAAGAAACCGTTTGTGGAAAATTTCAAAACGGTTTCTTCCTTATACTATGGAATATAGAGATTAATAAGTTGGTTCGTTGTTTATCTCTATACTAGGTTATTTTGAATAGTTTTTGGCTTTATAAATTTCATGAAAATAAATCGTACTACTGGTCCCATAATGATAATTTGTAAAGGCAATGCCATAACAAAGTTTTTTCCAAATAAAGCGAAATACTCTGTAATAACTGAGTTATTAGTAAAACCATTATGGATATAAGTTGTGACTAATCCGTAAATTGACATGAAGAACGCCATCCCAATCACCATACAAGTTGAAATGGCAAGGACAGTATAGACTTTTTTTGATGAATTTGCCGTTAGTCGCAAGGCGATTTTTTTTGCATAAGGTCCTACTAAAAATAGATCCAGTATGAAGGCGATTGTAAACCCGATTAAAAAATCGGATATTCCTTCTAAGAACGTAATTTCCCCAAACATCCCATTCAGGTATAAATTATATATGGTCATTACAAGTACCATTCCAAAACACATAATTAATCCAAAATAGAAACTTTCTTTTTTTGTTGTTGGCATAAGTTAACACTCCTTTCTGTGTACTAGTAGTATTATAGTGATTCGATTTGTGCTTCGTAAGTGAAAAGTTTAGGGCTATTTTGTGTCACGAAACGTACGTTAAAGAATTGAGGTAATCTCATTATTAATGAGCAGTATCAATTTTTTATGCTGATTGGTTATATGAGAAGAGTTTAAGGATTTAACTTACATAAACAACTATATTTAACCCCGTTCCAAAAAAGAACGAGGTTATTTTGTTTAAGATTTTAAAAGAGATCCCCTCTAAAAATAGTAATCCCATATAAAGTCTACAATCTATCCTAAAACAAAGTTAAAATATGGTAAGATACGAAAATAAGTATTTTACAGCGATCATATTAAAGTTCACTAAAACACATTAATTTCTTAAGAATTTCGTAAGACGTATACTCTCTAAAGTTATATATATATCAGTAATTTGAGAGGGTACAGAAGACATGTACCCCAATTTGTACCCCAATTAACACCATAAATTAAAAGTTAATGGTCTCCTCAATCACTTTTATTGCTTCTTCTTCTTTTTTCCTTAGAGAGTGTGCATATACTTTTAACACCATTTCTACCGTATCGCCTATTAACTTAGCCACGGTAGTTACCGGTATTCCCTTAGAAATTAATAACGAGGCATAAGTATGTCGTAATGCATGTGGTGTTACACGTTTAATAGCACCAAATTCGAAAGCTCTTTCCATCAGGTAATTTGGGAGTGAACGAGAGATTGGCTCTGTAGTAGAAGGGTTGATTAGTACATAATCCGTTTCTTCTAATTTGAACCCTAAACTAAGTTTCTTCTCTTTAGCCCATCGCTTATATTTTTTCAAATGGCTAAGCAGAGAAGAACTTATATCAATTTTTCTAATGCTGTTTTCTGTTTTAGCAGAACGTTCGCCTAAATGATCTCGTGTACGCATGATTGTAATTACTTTGTTTTGTAAATCAATGTCATGCCAGCGTAATGCTAAAGCTTCACCTTTACGCATTCCAGTTGAAATTAACAAGAGAACTAAAGTTTGGTGTGTAACACTTTCATTTTCATTTACATACTTGATTAATTGTGAAATTTCAATCTCATTTAAAATTTCATTCTCATCAACCTCTTTCTGCTTCGATTTAAATTTCGGTAAATTGACTTTTGATATTTTATTTCTTGGAATTATTTCATCTTCTACAGCAGCATTAATGATACTGTTGAAAACAGAGTGTATTGTACGTACAGTAGAAACCGAATATTTAATTGTTAATAAATCTAAAAATTCTTGATATCTCGATTTTGTTAATCTAGAAATCTTTAATTGCCCCAGTTCGGGAATTATATGATATTCAATTGCATTTTTATATTGAGCAATTGTACTAACTTTCCATTTCGATTCGTTACGAGCATACCAAGTCATTACCCATTGTTGGATGGTAAGATTATTATTATCTACTTGTTGTAAGTTACCTTTTAAAATTTCAGCTTTTAATTCAATTAACGCTAATTCAGCATCCTTTTCTGTCTCATAACCTTGTTTTGTTTTTTCTCTTCGCTTCCCATTTGAATCGTAATAACGATAACGATATGCAAACTTTTTTAGCTTTCCTTCTTTGTACCAGTAGACGTGTTCTTTTTTGGTCTTGTTTAATTGTTGTCTTGCCATTTCCACCACCTCTTTCTAATAGCAAATTCAATGTAAATATAAATAAGATTCACACTATTAACCATGCAAATTTAGCATAATACTTAATACTTGTTGGAAACATATTTAGTTAAGCGTTTAGATGCAAATTCATATTCGACGTTGAAAAGATTGCATACTTTTCTTACCGACTCATGCGTAGCGTCATATATACTTAATTCATCTAACATAAAAGAGGGAATACAAGCATGATACATAAATTGGTTGGCTTTAGCCTCTTGGTATTGCCTGAAACTTTCTCTAATGCGTCGCTGATTTCCGCTATGAAAAAGTACATGACATAACTCGTGACAAAAGTCTTGCCACATAGCTTGTTCGGACTGTTGAGAATTTAAAACAATATATGGATAGTTATTTAAGAAAATAGCCTGACTAGGTTCATGCCAGTAGAATACTCGTATCCCAAGCTTTGAAGATATTATTTTAATATTAAGTTGTAGTGGATCTAAAATACCAATACTGGTATACAACTCCTTAACAAAATCCTCAGTATGACTAGTGCAATACATACTACCATCTCCAATACTCTGATATAAAAGAGAACAAATGTTCTATTTCAGTATAAAACAAAACCCCACTTTTTAATAGTAGGGTAAAAATTATGATTTATTTTTTTCGTTTTTAATCATTTCCCAAATCATTCGAAGCTTACGAAGTTCTTCTTCATCTGATTTCGGAAGTTCTTTGTACCAGACTCCCAACTCTGGATCGTTAATGAATGCTTGGAAGTTAGATTCATCATCATTTTCAAGTTTAGGGTTATCAGTGCGACCAAGGAGATAGTCAGTACTTACTTCAAAATAATCAGCAATTAATTGTAGAGTATCGTAATCAGGCTTTCTATCCCCAGACTCATAGCGTGACAACACAGTATTTGAAACCCCAATTTTTTTTGCAAAATCTTTTTGAGAGATATTACTTTTTTCTCTTAAATATTTTATTTTAGCACCTACCGAGACCAATTCATTTCACCTCTTATTTATTATTTTATATTCATTTAATGATTTACCACAATGGTAAATAAGACAATTGCCAAAAAGGTAAAAAAACATTTGACTTTGCCAAAATGGTAATGTATATTGTATTTAAAGTTACCAATAAGGTAATGGGAGGTGAACATATGGTTAAGCATTCAGTAGTTAACCTAGCCTTGATAAAAAGTTTGAGAACCGATAAAAACATCTCTGTCGAAGAGATGTCTAAGAGAATGGGTTATCAAGGATATCAGGGTTACTACTATAAGGAAAACGGATCAAGAAAAATGAGTGCTGATGATATCGCAAAGATTTCTGTAATTTTAGATGTTCCTATAAATGAGCTTTTTTTTGAAAACTAAATTACCAAAATGGAAACTTTATTGTGGGGTAAAAGATAGGCTGTTGTACAAACAGCCTTAATAAGGAGGGTTAATATGATTCATCAACAACCATCTGATAGTGCTGTTATTCAAACTCTATTGGAAATGTCAGGAATCACAATAGAAAAATTAGAGGAGAAAGCTGAGGGGTATATTAGAGAGTCCTTGAAAATTAAGAAACTTTTTATTGACCTGGACGATTTGAAAGAAATTGTCCCGTACGAACGAGACTTTTTAGAAAAACATATTCTATCTGATCCTAGGGTTAAAAAGTATCAACGTAAAAAGGGACCATATAGCAAGAGGGTTTGGTTATATGAACCTACCATTAGAGCAATTGAAGAAATCATTATGAATGAATGGGAGGTTTAAACTCAGCATCTGGGCAGTTACATGTAATTTTGATTTGAAAGTGAGGTTGGGCATTACCTCTATAATTTCATTTTAATCTCATACAAGTTAACTTGGTATGCAACTTGTGCATATATGCAGAATCTGCATAAAAGGAGGTGAGAAAAGTGGAAGTAGATTACGGCAAATTAATCCGAATGTGTAGAAAAAGAGCAAAGTTATCACAAGAAGCATTTGCTCACTTATTACACACCACTCAATCAACAATTAGCCGAATTGAAAAAAATATTATTGTTTGTGAAGCCAAGTTTTTGGAGAAGGCGGCTAAAATTACAAACTCAGAAGATATTGTCATTAGAACTATGTTCGGCATTGATGTATTTACACAACTAGCACCAACAGTACCTATGTTTATCGGAGGTTTTAGTTTATGGATCTAAAACAAATTAATCAAAAAATCGTGACTGAAAATCTATGTTACGAAGATTTAATTGCAAGGGCAGATGTTTATAGAGAGCGTGGCGATTGGAACATGGCAAGGGAGTTATTGAAAGACGCCATTAAATCTATCAATGCACTACAAGAATTAGAGAAACGCAAACAACTACATATCATGCCACATTATTTGAAAAGAATTGGTGTGGTTGCGAAGGTGGTGAAACGATTTGCGAATCAAAGTTAAAGCGTGGAAACATCTAACACAAGAACAAAAGTTAGTATTGCTGCAATTCAGAGCAAATAAAAAAACTGCTTAATCGTTGGCGCGATTAAACAGCTATAAAAAGAAAAGATAATGAATTTAATATAAGAAAATTATAACACAAGTCAAAGATGATTGCGAATGTATATTCGCTCTCGTCAAGCAGTTCACAATCAAAAATAAAACAAAGGAAGGTGAAAACACACTTCCTTGCTCTAATACCCCTATTAATGATTGTGAGCTGCTTGATGGGATTCCATCAAAAGGTAGGTGACAAAAATGAATGAAAGTAAAAAATCCTCACAAGTTGTTGGAACAACGAGTGAGGAGAAGACTATTAACAAAGTAGTTAAAGTTACTGTACTAATGGATGGTAAAGTTATTGGTCATGTTGTGGAAAATCTCGGTTGAATATTTCTAAGTATTCCTTGTACAGAAATAAGTATTCACTGTATGGATCAAATTTAATTTCGTTTTTCCCTTGATTTGCTTGTTCTTGGATCACGTGTCTATATCTGAAATCCAACGTATACATCGCTAAATCATGAGCTCTTTGTTCATTCGTTAGCATATCTATCACCTACCTTTCTACTAATAGTTTAGCAGAAAGGAAAGTATTTAAAGTCATAAAAAAACAGGTGCAATACAGCACCTGCAATTACCTGATTGTTTTAGCGGACACTCAGAAAATAAATTTTATTTAATTATGTACCAAACTATAAAAAATATCAAGGAGCGATCATATGGAAACTTACATTCAACAATTACAACAATTTTTAGCGGACGAAAAGGAACTGTTAACAGATTTAGCCCTAGATGTAGCAAATGCTAAGAATGATTATGAACTTGCTAAAGCCAAAGCTATTTATTCAACTCAATTAGCACGTGTTAGTGGCATTGAAGACACTTTAAATATGGCACTAAAAGTTGAAGAAAAAGGGCTTACGTCAAAATGACGTTACCCTTGTGAGGGGGAGTTAACATGCAGGAATTACAAGTATTAGAGCATTTAGATAAAAGAGTACTTACTACTCAACAAATTGCTGAGGCATTTGGAACAAAAGCAAAAGTTATTACTCGTAATTTTCAACGTAATAATGATCACTATGAGCAGGGGGTACATTATTTCGCCTTAACCGGAGAATTTTTAAAACAATTCAAAGGCTCACGTCAAGATGACGTTACCCTTAAATTTGTATCAGTACTGTACTTATGGACTGAACAAGGAGCATGGCTTCATGCTAAGTCGCTCAATAGTGATAAGGCATGGCAAGCATACAACATGTTGATTACAAACTACTACCAAATCAAAAAGCAAATTGAGGAAGAATCTCAAACACTAGCAATTTCTTATAAACAATTTCAGCAAATTGAAAGGAGGGTTGAGACTTTGGAACAACTCGTAAAAAATGTAACGTTACATTCAGGTGAACAATTAAGATTACGCAAAGCCGTAGGAGCACGTGTTTGTGAATTGACAGACAATCAAGGCGCTAGACAGGCCTTGTTCCGTTCCATCTATGCAGCTCTTAAAGAACGCTATCATGTAGGCTCATATCGAGATATTAAACAATATCAACTTCAAGATGCACTACGTTTTGTCGAAAAGTGGGGGAAATAAAATTATGAATCTATTAATCAATGAACCACCGTTACAGGTGTTACCAACACTTGCAACAAAAATTGGCTTAAACAATGCGATTGTTGTTCAGCAAGTGCATTACTGGTTGCGTATTTCAAATAACATTCGTGATGGACAAGCTTGGGTGTACAAGTCCATAGACGAATGGGCAGAACAGTTCCCATTTTACTCAAAACGCACCGTTCAAAGAATTATTGCAGAGTTAGAGAGCAAAGAGATCCTTGTCGTAGGTAACTTTAACAAGCTGAAATTTGACAGAACAAAATGGTATCGAATTGATTATGAAAAACTCGAAAACCTATGTAATGGTGCATTACGACAAAATGACATTATCGAAGATGACAATTTGTCATTAAGGAATGCGCCAAATTGTCTAAATGAATCACGACAAAATGACGTAATGGACAATGACAAAATGGCAGTATCTGAACATGACAAAATGGCAGTACCAATAACCAGAGAATACACAGAGAATACAACAGAGAATACAACAGATAAAAAGAAAAGTCGCAAACAAGTTTACGACGAGTCTTCTGTACATTATCAATTAGCAAAATTGCTTTATGAAAAAATTTTAGCTGATGACCCAAGCTTTAAAGAGCCTAACTTACAAACTTGGTCAGATCATATTCGCTTGATGATGGAACGTGATGGTCGAACGGCGGAACAAATCGAATATTTAATTGAGTGGTCACAAAACCATACTTTCTGGAATTCTCATATTCTATCAACCAAGAAATTAAGGGAAAAAGCCACTACCTTGATAAAACAAATCAAGGCTGAAAATGAAAAGAAATCCGCACCTATAAAATACAATAACGGACGAACAGAAATACTTCCTGAATGGTTTAACAAGCGTGATCAACAAGAGCCACAAACTACCGAACAGCAAAACGAAACCATTGATTTCGAAGTTGAAAGACAAAAAATATTAGCTAAGTTGGAGGGGTAATATGCAATTTAGAAAAAATGGGATTCCTATAGATGTTCCAGATCAACGCCCAAAGGTTGTTACAAAAACCTTTAAAGGTCACGAAGATTTTTATAAATACAAAAAATATGCAACTTTAACAGGTTTTGAGGAAGGTTGTAAGGTGATAGCTACTGCACCTATAGAACATCCAGAGTTTAAAAACCTTCTAGATAGGGGTTATCGAGTAATTGAAACCTGGAAAAGGAGAGATATTGCGTGAGTAAGATTAAGTTTCGCGCTTTTATAAAGTCAACTAAAGAAATTGTAGATGTCGAATGGATTGATTTTATAAACAAACAAATCACATATCACCGAATTGACTTTAAAGATTTCGGATTAGTAAGCAGTGCATCTTTTGAAGAAATAGAACTCATGCAATACACAAATCTCAATGATCGTAATGGGAAAGAGATTTATGAAGGGGATATTGCTGATGTTTACTATATGGATTTTATAAAATATCGTGCTCAAATCATTTTCGGTGAGTATGAACAAGATGGTAGTGGAGGGGAGTATTCAACGACAGAGTGTATGGGCTTTTATGCAAAAGCATTAAATCCAGATGAATTAGATTCAGATGGAATTAGAATTATTCCTGATTATTGTAAAGAAACATCAATTCTAGCATTAAGTTCAATTGAAATTATCGGCAACATCTACGAACAGCCACATTTGCTAAAGGAGCATTCCTGTTAGAAGGATTTTCGAGGACTTGAACAAAAAAGAGCCCTCTTGGTATGATACGGGGTGTCA
>NZ_JBIQFG010000062.1:0-12725 GCF_045369345.1 Ureibacillus sp. 179-F W5.1 NHS
GCTATCGCTCTATATCCTAGTGAGCCACTTAAATATTCTTGAACCACCATCAATTTAAATTCTTCATTATATTTAGTTATAAAAAATCACCCCAAAAGTTAGTTTTTTTACTCTAACTTTTGGGGTGCAGTACCTCCTTGAATAAGGAAAGTGCTTTATTCAAATTAAAGGGCGATATTGTTGAGAAGTGCTTATAAGTAGGGAAGTGTAAAAAAAACCTAGAGCGAAATACATATTTTGGTAGTTATCTATTTTATATCACTATATAATGAATTAAAAGGGGTTTTTGTCATGTTGGTAAATTCCATCATCTATTGGTGGCCGATATTAATTGCAATTGTTTTTATTGTCTTTCAAGCAATGGTGAGTATTAAAAGAAGGGTACTGTGGAGTTTAGTTCTTTCAACACTTTTCACAGGCTTTACACTATTTGCATTCTCCTTTTTTAATCTAGTTGTCATACTAGTATTTTTCTGTGTTATATCCTGGGCAATCTCACTTGTCACATATTTTACAAGGTAATTAAGCAATGTAATTGAAGTTAATTTCAATGACTAATAATGCTGACATGCTCTATTGGAAGTGACTGTACGTTAATGAAATCCATTATATATTGATATGTAATTACTATGTAAGTCTTTATGTATAACTAATGAGGGGCTTGTTAAATAACGATTTTCCACAATCGGGCACTTTCCTTGAATTGAACTGCACTCCAAATGATAAATTTGTGTCTAACATTTGGGGGTCACTTTAGAATAAGGAAAGTGTTTTATTCGATTAAAGAGTCAGATTGTTGAACAACATTATATGAAAGGTTGTCAAAGGACGTATTGGGAACCATATAATTACAATTAAAGTCTATATAAAAAAGGGAAGAATTGGAGACATCATTATGTGGCTAATAATAGGTCTTTTTGCTTTAGTAGCCACTATTGTAAATCTTTATATGTATGCAACAGGTAAAGATTACAAGTTCGCGATGGCAATGGGGTTATCATTTACAGCATTAACACTTTGTACAGAATACAGTCTTGTATCGGAGTGGGTAAAAAAGGAAGATTGGTCACTTTTGGGTGAAGTACCTAATTACGGAAGGGCATTATGGTTTATGACAATTGTTTTTATCTTACTAAATATAGCACCTATATTTTTAGAACGAAAAGGTAAGAAATAATTCTTATTGTCACTTTATTTATATCAGCAGTTCCTATATTAGTCGTAAATCGAAGGAGCGAAGTCTGTTTGGAACAAAATAATAAATTTAAAAATACTATTGAAACTGAAGAAGAATTACGTTCTATTATTGGATTTCCGAGTGAATTAGTAATAAGAAAGATGATTACAGATTTAGACCATCATTGTTATGATTTTATTTCTATGTCACCTTTTTTAGTAATTTCAACTTCTGATAATTTAGGTTTCTGTGATGTTTCACCAAGAGGGGATATGCCTGGTTTTGTTCATGTACTTGATAATAAGCATTTAATTATTCCAGAAAGACCAGGAAACAAAAGAATAGATTCTATGCGTAATATTTTATTAAATCCGAAAGTGGGTCTTTTATTTTTTATTCCGGGATTAGGAGAAACACTCAGAGTTAACGGGAAGGCTTGTTTGGTAAAAGATGATGAACTACTTGAAAAGATGGCTGTTAAAGGACAAAAACCTATTGTAGGTATTGTAGTGGAAGTAGAGGAATGTTTCATACATTGTGCAAAAGCCTTTAAGAGGTCAAAATTATGGGAACCGTCCTCTTGGGCTAATAAAGAAACATTACCAACTGCTGCTAAAATTTTATTTGAACACGCTAAGATTCCAAACTCTAGTGTTGATGTAATTGCTGAAAGACTTCAGGAAAGTTATACAAAAAGACTTTATTGAAAAGGTATTTTTCTTAATCGTCAAAAATGATTTTCAACAGTCGGGTGCTATTTTAAAAAAAATTGTTTAAATATTAAAATTAAATCACTTTATTGTATTTTAACATTTATTAAATTTGTACTGTCACATTGTCCGGATATAATATCTTTTTAATCATTCTGGAGGAAAATATAGATGAAACATAGAATTGCATTATTAGCAGATGTCCATGGAAATACAACGGCGTTAGAGGCGGTTGTAGAAGATGCGGTTCATGAAGGTGTCACTGACTATTGGTTTTTAGGAGATTTAATCATGCCTGGGCCAGGGACAAATGAGTTATTTGAAATATTAGATCGGCTTAAAGTTACTACTTATGTAAAGGGGAACTGGGAAGACAGCTTCCTTGATGTCCTTAATAAAGAAATTGATTTTGATAACGCGACGGATATTTATGTTTCCCGGTTAGCCCAATATCAGTGTGAAAATTTAAATGAAAACAATATGAATCGCCTTAAAAATTTACCATTACATATAACAAAACAAGTGAATCATCTATCTATTAGTATTAGTCATCATTTGCAAAATAAAAGTTATGGTGGGGATTTATGGCCGACTAACCATCAGGAAAACTTTGATCAGTTATTTGATCAAGATTATGATATTGCTATTTATGCGCATACCCATCATCAATTGTTACGCTATAGTAGCAATGATCAATTAATTATTAACCCGGGAACAATCGGACAACCGTTTTACAGATGGGACAATTTACATTCCAACCAACGTGCCCAATATGCCATTCTTGAAATAGATGATAAAGGGATGGCAGAGGTGAAATTTAAAAAAGTTTCCTATGACATAGAAAAAGAATTCAATAGGGCCATTCAGAAAAAACTACCGTATCTTGATTTATATCGAGAACTACTTGAAACAGGAAAAGCCCATACTCATAATCTTGATTTATTGCAAAAGATAAATGATACATACCATTATAAAGAGGAAATCGTTCAATTTTTTGAGAAAAATTATTGGAACAAATAAAAACAATCAAAAGAAAGTAGGGAGTGGGAAAAGTGATAGAAAACAAATTTCCTATCCTTGAAACGGACCGTTTAGTTTTAAGGGAAATCACGCCAGAAGATGCGGAAAATATTTTTACCTATTTATCTGATAAAGAAGTGATGAAATACTATGGATTAGCACCATTTCAATCAGTAGACGAAGCTTTAGATGAAATAGCTTGGTATCAATCCATAAGAGAAAACAATACGGGTATTCGATGGGGGATTACGTTAAAAGGCAAAGGCGAAGTCATTGGTAGTTGTGGCTTTCTAAATATAGTTTCCCAACATTTTCGTTCAGATATTGGCTTTGAACTAAGCAAGGATTACTGGGGACAAGGAATTGCACAGGAATCAATCGAAGCCGTGATTAAATATGGATTCGAACAGCTTAACTTACAACGGATACAAGCATTAATCGAACCACCAAATGAAGCATCACAAAAGCTAGTGGAAAGACAAGGGTTTATAAAAGAAGGACTTTTAAGAAATTACGAGTTTACCAGTGGGAAATTTGACGATTTATATATGTATTCATTATTAAAAGAAGACTTCGAAAAATAGTAGTCATTATTTTGGCCAAAAGTAAAACCTAACTATTTCGATAAACGATAATAGTTAGGTTTTAATTTATCTTCCATTTACCATTGATAGTTCTTCCAAGGTGAAGTCGCGGTCATTTCTTAAATGTTGCGCCATCAATTCACCGGCAAGTTCTTCATTACGCTCTTCAATCGCTTTATAAATTTCTTCGTGCTCATCAATTAATTGTGGACGTTTATAAATGTCGAGCTTTAAACTAAATAAATAGAACACAGTACGGACCTTTTCCAATATTTCAATCATTTTTGGATTACGGCATTCTTCAGCGATCAAATCATGGAAGCGTTGATTGGCAGCGTATATATTTTTTGACTGTGCTTTTCGAGATTCCTTTAACGTGTTTTTAAGTTCTTTTAGTGTTTCTGGAGTCATATGTTTTGCTGCTTTTTGGGCTGCAAAGCTTTCTACTAAAATACGCATTTCATATATGTTGATCAAATCTTGAACGGTCGGATCATAAATATGCTTGTCCTTAATTAATCCTTCTTGTTCAAGTCGTCGAATTGCTTCGCGAATCGGTGTACGACTTACCCCAATTTCATCGGCAAGCCGTTCTTCAACGACCTTCATACCACCTTTATAAGTGCCGTCTAACATACGATCCCGAATGTATTCATAGGCATATATTTGAGCGCTTTTTTTATCTGAAACCATAATATTACGGCCCCCCGAAAATTTTTTACCACTCTTATTATACTTTAAAAGTTTCCCTTTTTGATGGATTTATAAGAGGAATCTACTTCCATTTTCTATAAGATTCGCTTTTATCTATTAATTTTTAAAACGATTTATTGAAAAGGGCGATAAATCGATATCATATTGACCAGAAAGGATTAATTGACTTAATGCTTGTCCAACGGCACTACTAAATTTAAATCCGTGTCCAGAGAAACCTGCTGCGATGGCCACGTTAGAGTAGTTAGGATGTAAATCGATGATAAAATCCTCATCAGGAGTAAGGGTATACATGCACGTTTTTCCATATTGTAATTGACTGATTTTAGGCATGTATTGATGTAAAAAATGAATTAAATCTCCTTTATCTTCTGGTAATTCTCCAAAGGGAAGGATGGATTCATCTGGATGGATTTGATCTCCGCCATCATGTCGACCTACCTTTAATCCGGCGCCATCAATACTTGGAAAACCATAATATTGTCCATTTGGTGTTTCAAAGGTAAAGGCAGGGAAATGATCTTGATGATACATTTTTTCATCCGCCTGAAACCAAGCAAACGTTTTTCTAACTGGTGAGAGGGGAAGCTCTAAGTCTAACGTTGAAAGAAGGCTTCCTGACCATGCACCTGTTGAAACGACTAATGCATCCGAGTAAAAGGTCTGATTGTCGGTCTTTATCGTTACTCTGTCATCCTTAATCGAAATGTCTTTTACCTGACTATTTGTTAAGATTGTCGCACCGTTTAATTCGGCAAGTTCTTGGTAAGCTTTTATACTTTCTTCGCATTTTAGCACGCCAGACGTTGGTTCAAAGCAGCCAATAAAATCATTCGGTAGTGTTATGCCAGGCCAGCGATTATGTACTTCTTTTGAAGACAGAATATCTAATGGTAATGAATATTTTTTCGCACTCGAAATCGTATTTTGGATAAAATCCGAATGTTCCTTGCCCACATTTAAAACTCCTGTCTGGAGAAATAATTGCTTCCCAGTTGCTTTTTCTAAGTCATTCCATAATTCCTGTGCTCTAAGGACAAAGGGAACATATTCTTCACCTTCACCATAAGCGTATCGAATAATTCTAGTTTCCCCGTGATGACTCCCTTTGTTATGAGGTGGGGTAAAGGCATCTAATAATAAAGTCTTTTTCCCACTTTTCGATAAAAAATAACCCGCTGCCATACCCATTGAACCTGCACCAATTATAATGACATCATAATTCATCCCATCTCATCCTCCATTCATTGTTCTTGTGACACAAATTATAATGGAGTAGTCTATTGTATACAATATTGGGAAAATATTTGTTTCAATTAAAAGGAAAAACCTTCAATCGAATAGATTAAAGGTTTTTAACGTGAATTTTATAAATTAAGTCGATCTCGGGCAGAATTCAGTTTTGAAGTTACGGCAACGGGGTTCAATGCTTTTCCTAAGCCATAAGCGGGCATATTGCCATAAAAAGCTTCATATTGTTCTGATTTTAGTTGATAGGTCTCATGGTAAATTCCAACGGCATTATTGTTACCGACCTTTTGATTAAAATGTTTCCATGCAGTTAAATGTTTTTCTGATTTTGCATAAGCAAGAAGATCATCCATTGAACGCCAATATTGAATCATGACCGTCGTTCTTAAACCGAAATAACTTTCCATCGATAAAAAGCCTAATTCATCTTTATGGGAATAAAGTTCCTTAATCATCCCAGGCATCGCGTTAAATACTGGTAACCATTTGTGAATAGCTAGACGTTTATTAACTCGCATTCCAATGATGAATACAACGATATCCTCTGTATTTTCCGTCGTATAACGGCCAGTGAAAACCTCTTTGGTCATTATGACTCCTCCTCAGCTATGAACTTCTCAAGGGTAACATTACACCAGTCAATTGCAGCTCTCGTGACTCTCTTTCCATAGTCTAAAGTAAATAACCAATACATTGAATCCACATCATTTTCGTCTGCACAATCGATAATGGCCTGTTCAATCGATTGATATGTTTCCATGCGCGTTTGTAATTTTTGTTTGTAATTTTCAAGGAGGGAGATGGTCGTTTCACGGGTTTGGAATCGTCCGAAAAATAATTTTAGTAGGATCTCATTGCGTTCGGCGGGAAGTTGTTCAATCGGATGCTCAAGCCATTTTCTTAAAGTTTTAATTCCTTTTGGAGTTAAAGTGTATTCGTTTTTATCTGGTTTACCTGAAGTGGTAGCGGTATGAACTTCCGCTAAACCTTCTTGTACGATGAATTTTAATGTTGGATAAATTTGTCCGTAACTAATCTTCCAGAAATGATTAAGACTTCGATCGATAAATTGTTTAATCGAATAGCCAGATCGGCAATCCGTCGTTAAAATTCCTAAAATGGCATAAGTCGTTTCATTATAACCTTTCACTAGCAGACCACCTATCTAAAAGATATATATCATTTAGATATATAATAACGAAAATAAAAAAGAAAATCAAGTTTTAATTTTCAGAATAAAATTAAATGCAAAACAAAGAAAAAAGTGGGGTAGTATCCCCACTTTTTACGCAGTAATAGATAGCTTTTCTGCTTCGCAACGGAGTTTATAAAACTCCTGAACGAGTTCGTGTTCCGTTAAAATCGAATCTTTCATTTTAAGTAAAGTTCTTTTTCCGACACGGCGATCTAATAAACATAATATTTTCATTAAAATATCTGTAGATTGTAATGAGTCTTCAATAGATGAGTTAAAATATTGTTCTAATGTAAAGAAGAAGTCATATTGACCATAGATTCCTTCTTTTTTTAATTGTTGATGAGCCTCATCTTGAATCGAAATATTGTTTTCCACATCATCGAAATCGTAATTATCAAAATGAGCTCTTATCTCCCACTCTTTGTAATGTTCCGCTCGTTCTGCTGTAATTGTACACATACTAAGTTTTTCTACTTTATCGATAGTAATAACCGCTCTGCCTAATTGATCATGGGCTCTTCGGTAATTGATTACTTGAAAGTCGACCCTTGATCGTAACGTATCACAAACTAAACTTTTCAAATGTTTCTTTGCCTTACTCCATTTAGGACTATATAACAAATAACTACCTCCACAGTAAAAATCTATTCATTTGTTTCCATTATAGATTCTATTTCCATAGTTAAACAATCACTTTCAACTAGACCATAACAGCAAGAATGAGGACGAAATAAAGGGGGATTCCTTGTTAAAATGAGTCCAGTAAACTTTAAAAGCACATTATCTTTACCAGTACTTGTAAATTGTAATATGCTTAAAGGCAAAGGGGTTACGGGAGATACTAAAGTGGAAGAGGTGGGAACATGGTGACGAGTATTCATCTATCATTTGAAGAAATGTGGGAAAAAATCATTGCCTGTGATCGGAAGTATGATGGTCTCTTTTTTACAGCTGTGAAAACAACGAAAATTTATTGTCGTCCTTCTTGCAGATCAAAAAAGCCGAAGAAGGTGAATGTGGAATTTTACCATGATATCAATGAAGTTGAAAAAGCTGGTTACCGTCCTTGTAAAAGGTGTCAACCGGAAGTAGAGCACTCTCCCCATATCGAAACTGTTCGAACAATCATAACGTTTTTAGTAAATCACTATAAACAATCGATTGGATTAAAGGATATAGCGGAACAAGTAGGGTTAAGTCCTTTCTATTTGGAACGATTATTTAAACAAGAAACGAATGAGACACCCCGTACGTATTTAGAAAAAATACGTATCGATAAAGCGGCTTATTTATTGAAAAATACTAACTTAACAAATTTAGAAATCTGTTACGAAGTTGGATTCCAAAGTCCTTCTAATTTCTATAAAGTATTTCGAGCTTTAAAAAACTGTTCACCTAGTGAATATCGAAAGGAACTTCTCTATGAAATGGATTGATGCTGAATCTACTATCGAGTTATATCCACCGACTGATTTTCATTTTGAAGAATGTCTCATTTTTTTAGGTAGATCTAACCAGGAAATTCTCCATCAAATAAACGGGGAAGCGGTCTATAAATTAATCAAAGTCCATGATGAATTGGTTTTATGTAAAATTAGTTTTAGTGACGGCGCCATAAAGGTAGAATTTCCGATGACCGTTCCATCTAAGTTTGCCCGTGAAAAAGTAGGGGAGTTTGTTTCAGAATGGTTTGATTTAGACAAAGATTTAGAAGGCTTTTACCAAATGGCTAACAACGACAAAATTTTAAAAAATGTTGTGTCAACATATAAGGGCTTACGGATTATTGGGATCCCCGATTTATTCGAAGCCCTCGTTTGGGCCGTTATCGGTCAGCAAATTAATTTAACCTTTGCGTACACATTAAAGAAACGTTTTGTGGAGCAATTTGGGGAATGTTTAACCTATGAAGGTAAGCAGTATTGGTTATTTCCATCCTACGAGAAAATCGCTGCTTTAAATGTGGACGATTTAAAGAAATTGCAATTTACGACGAGGAAGGCTGAATATACGATTGGCATTGCAAAAATGATGGCAGAAGGGGAATTATCTAAGAAAAAATTGCTTCAGATAAAAGACATGGAACAAATCGAATCTTCATTAAAACAAATAAGAGGAATTGGAGCATGGACAGCCCATTATGTCATCATGAAATGCTTGCGGGATCCATCTGCATTCCCAATCTCAGATGTCGGGCTTCATAACGCTTTAAAAGAGCAATTAGGCTTGGAGCGGAAACCGACAATCGAGGAAATAGAAGACTATGCGGCTAGCTGGACAGGTTGGCAAGCCTATGCAACCTTTTATCTTTGGAGGTCAATATATGACAACGTTTAAAGTAGAATACAAATCACCAATTGGGGTAATCGAAATTATTGGAACAGAACAAGCAGTCCAATCCATTTTATTCATTGAAAACGAAAGCGGCGCGGAATGGGTACAAGCAGAAACACCTACTTCTTTAATCGATTGTTATAACCAACTAGATGAATATTTTCGAGGCATTCGCCAAGAGTTTACTTTCCCGTATGAGTTAAAAGGAACGGATTTTCAAAGAGAAGTATGGAATACGTTAACAGAAATCCCATATGCCAAAACCCAATCATATAAAGAGCTTGCCGTTACGATTGGAAACGAAAAAGCGATTCGCGCAGTCGGCAGCGCCAACGGTAAAAACAAATTAAGTATCGTTATCCCATGCCATCGAGTCATTGGTTCGAACGGAACATTAACCGGTTATGCAGGTGGTCTATGGAGAAAAAAATGGCTACTTGAGCATGAAAAATCAATGGAAGCCAAGAAGATGGGAAGTGGGCGGAAATAAATGTTTGTCAAAATATACGAGTACCATATTCAAAAGGATAAAGTGGAGCAATATTTAGCCATTCAAGAAAAAGCCTCCGAAATTTACAATCGTTATTTAGATTTCCATACAGTCTATTTAAATAGCAAAACTGAAGAAACAAAATGGTTAGAAATTACAAGGTACAAAGATGAAGATACCTATCACAAAGGTATGGAATTAATCAACGAACAAAAAGAAATTCAAGACTTATTCGAAACCTTCCAATCCCTTTTACTAACGGAAAAAAGGGAAATTCGAGAAGAGGATTTTTTAGAAATGAAAGAAATCGGGAAATTATAAAGAGGGGAGTTTCAAGGCAAATTATATTGAACCTTCTATAATCGAATCGATAAGATTGTTCACAACAATAGATAAATAATCTTATTTTTTATTTTTGAAAATGAGACTATATTGACAAATTGAAATTAATCTATAAAATAATAAACAATTCGAAAAATATTTGCAAAACGAAATATAAGAACAAAGGCTATGAAAAGAATTAGTAGCAATCATGTTAACAGACAGAAAGTAACCGGTTGATGAGAGGTGCATGTTGAACAATTGTGAATTCATCTTGGAGCTGTGTACTGAAAAGGGTTTCCTTAGTAGGCTACACCGGTTTGGCATCCGTCACTATGTGCTAAAGTATCGTCGGAAATGACCGTACTTACGAAGATAAGCAATGTGAGTTGCTTATGAAAAAAGGTGGTAACACGAATTGAATCGTCCTTTTGGTTAATCCAAAAGGGCGTTTTTTTATTCCTTTGTTTTTATCGAACTTGCAATGGAGAAAATCTCGAACATTTAAGGAGGAATACATTTTGAGTGAAAATAAAAAGCTTCAAAGAGGTTTAAGCAACCGACATATCCAGTTAATTGCCCTAGGTGGTTCTATTGGGGTTGGCTTGTTTTATGGCTCTAGTGCAACCATTCAAATGGCTGGACCAGCGATTTTACTTTCCTATTTAATAGGTGGATTCGTTATTTTTACCATTATGAGGGCACTAGGAGAAATGGCTGTAGAGGAACCTGTATCGGGTTCATTTAGTACATATGCAAATCGTTATTTAGGCCCCTTTGCAGGGTATTTATCGGGTTGGACTTATTGGTTTATGTGGATTGTCGTTGGAATGGCCGAAATAACGGTAGTCGGTGTTTATGTGAATTATTGGTTCCCGGATATTCCCCAATGGGTGTCAGCCCTTGTCGTTCTCATCCTCATTACAATTGTAAACCTTGCGAATGTAAAGGCGTTTGGGGAGTTTGAATTTTGGTTTGCGATGATTAAAGTAGTCGCTATTATTGGGATGATTATCCTCGGATTAGGCATTATTTTATTTGGTATTGGTAACAATGGTGAGCCAATTGGTTTTGATAATTTATGGTCCCATGGAGGTTTTGTACCAAATGGATTTGAAGGAATCTTAATGTCCCTTGTACTTGTGATGTTCTCCTTTGGTGGCGTCGAGTTAGTCGGTATTACAGCAGGAGAGGCAAAGAATCCTCAAAAATCGATTCCTTCTGCTATTAATAATGTTGTCTGGAGAATATTAATCTTCTACATCGGTGCATTAGGCATCATGATGATTTTATATCCGTGGGATGAAGTCGGATCTAACGGAAGTCCCTTTGTATTAATTTTTGATAATGTTGGTATTCCAGGCGCAGCCCATATTATAAACTTCGTTGTCATAACAGCGGCGTTATCGGCCTTTAATAGTGGTTTATTTGGTTCAGGAAGAATGCTTTACAATTTATCTTTGCAAAATAACGGACCAAAATTTTTTAAAACCCTTAGCAAGAATGGTAGTCCAAGACGGGGCATCTTATTTTCTTCATTCTTTTTACTAGTGGCTGTTGTGTTGAATTATATTGTTCCTGAAAAAGTATTTTTATATATTTCCGCAGTGGCAACCGTTGCGGTCATTACGAGCTGGACAATTATTCTCTTAGCCCAGTTAAGTTTTAGAAAATCAAAAACGAAATTGGAAGGGGAAAAAATTAAATTTAAAGTACCGTTCTACCCGATTTCAACTTATTTAGCCCTAATATTCTTAGCCCTTGTTATCGTTTTAATGGCCTTCATTCCGGATATGCGCGTTGCATTATTCGTAGCCCCTGTTTGGTTCTTCATTCTCTATATTGGCTATAAGATGAAGAAGTAACAAATAATTTTTAGAGAGGGGATCATGAACCTTTTATTGAATAATGAAAAAGAGGATTTTTATGGGGAGGTTCACTTTAGATGGCTACACCAAAACATATTATTTCAGCTGCAACGATTGTCTTAAATGATGATCATGAAATTTTATTAATTAAAGGACCTAAAAGAGGCTGGGAAATGCCAGGTGGTCAAGTAGAAGAAGGGGAATCTTTAAAGGACGCGGCCATTCGAGAAACGAAAGAAGAATCCGGTATTGATATTGAAATTACGAAGTTTTGTGGCGTCTTTCAAAATGTCCAAGGGTGTATATGCAATACATTATTTTTAGGTAAACCTATCGGAGGAGTGCCAACTACAAGTTCTGAAAGTTTAGAAGTAGGTTATTTTCCAATCCACCAAGCATTGAAAATGGTCACTTGGAAAAACTTCAAACAAAGAATTGAGTACTGCTTAAATGATGAACTACAACCTTTTTATATTGAATTTTAAAGTCACTAATTTAATAAAAGATGAACGCTTTTAGTAATTACTACTTTACACTTTTAAATATAGCGTCTCACTTTATTCATATATTTTATATAGTCGGCACCAAATTTCTTTATACACCATCTTTCTTCTGAAAGAATAATCCAGTGAGATGAGGATTGGAAAATGATTAATAACCCAAATAAAATCCATGATTGGGTAAGTAAAACACAGCCTAAAAAATAAATAAAATAGGCAACATACATCGGGTTACGGGAGATTCTATATAGCCCGTTTACATTTATTCCATTCATTTTAGGGTTGGCAAAATTGATTGTAGATACCGCATATAAAACAATCCCTAAAATATAGACAACTAGTCCGATATTAAATAAAAGAGAATCGGGTTTAATGTTGAGAAAAAATAAACTTAATAGTATAAGAACGGTCGTCACTTGATATATATAGTAAGCAATTTGTTCTTTTCCTAATAGCGGGGCATAAAAAGCTGCACGTCTAAGGGTACTGACCATCATTTTTGAGACAATAAGAAAACACCCTACTTTACAGTTAGTTGACGGTATTTAACCGGCGATT
>NZ_JBIQFG010000063.1:0-12420 GCF_045369345.1 Ureibacillus sp. 179-F W5.1 NHS
CGTTGGATTTATAGGTTTAATACCCGTTTTTCAACGAAAGGTGTTTTTATTTGTCTCATTTTTTTAGGTCAGTGCGAAGCCCCTGCTTATTTATTAGACTTAGTAAACCATACCGTATAAGGAAAAGGGGAATAACTGTTAGCAATGCATTCATTTTAATCCTCCTTTTTTGTTCTCTTATTTATTTATATTACGAAAATTTTAAAATAGAATTCATTTCTTCTATAAAATAGATGAAGTTAAAGTCCGATTGAAGAAGGAATAATGAGAGATTTTTTGAATAATAAACAGAGGGAAGGAGAGAGGCAATGGTGCAGGAAGAAAATTTAATGTTAGGAACTGTTATAGCGGTCAGTTTAAGTAGTAAGCATACCTTTAGTAAAGATAATCAAGAGCGTATCCAGTTGGTAAAAGGCTTAGGTGTGGAGGGGGATGCCCACTTCGGTTCTACGGTAAAACATCGCTCGAGAGTTGCCCAAAATCCTAACCAACCAAATTTAAGACAAGTCCATTTAATTCAAAACGAGTTGTTTGAAGAGTTAAAAGACGATTTTACGGTTGAACCAGGGCAAATGGGTGAAAATATTACGACCGTTGGCATCAATCTCCTTGAACTACCTACTGACACAAAGCTATACATAGGGGAGAAGGCCATTGTACAAGTGACAGGATTACGTAATCCATGTGGTCAAATCGATGACTTTAAACCGGGATTGTTAAAAGCAGTCGTAGAAAAAGATGCTAATGGAAATCTCATACGAAAAGCAGGAATCATGGGTATTGTTTTGGAAAGCGGTGAAGTAAAACCGGGAGATGCCATCCGAGTTGAATATCCTTCGAAGCCATATAAAAAACTCGAACGGGTATAGGCTCAACCAATCCCACGATTTGCCATGAAAAAATACACGCAAGACAATCTAAATTTGAGAGTGTCAATCCATCACTCTTTTCTTATTTAATCAAACAACGCTGCATCCTATTTTAATAGTTTTCAGCGTTGTTTTATTTTAAAGGTTGGCAACATAATTGACCTTCGCCTTTTTCAAGAGCTGATTTTAAGCTTTCTAACACACCTGACCAAGCCATTTCATGCCAATTAATAGCCTCAATCCAGCCATCACGATCTTTAAATCCAGTATGCAAAATAACGACCTTTGTTGAATTTTCATTGATAGGTGTAAAATTTACTTTAACAGTTGTTAAGTCGTTTTCGTTGTTCATTAATGTGTCGAATTGATCGGGACCTTTCCAAGTGCATTGAAGCTCTTGTTCATTAATGAGTTTAATAATTTTACAACCTTTCGTATTCATACCCGTTCTATTTCCTGGTATGAAATAAAGTTCGTACGCACCGCCTTCTTCCGGCTCTACTATGCTCTCTGGTGCAAACCATTCGGAAACTCTTTCGGAGATTGTCCAAGCATACCAAACGAAGTTCAGAGGGACATTAATTGTTATCTCTTTCATAATTGACTTACCATTTGTAGTAGTTGTCAAAAAGAATCTCTCCTTATATAAATGATTACAAATGATTTTACCATTATTTTGAACATTAAGAAATATTTGTGTGCGAATGATAAAAAACAGCGGAAATAGTTATTCCGCTGTTTAAAGTGTGAATGCTAATTGCTTATTCCGTTTCTATATCTTCTAAGTCATCTGGATATACCATTTCATCAAGCACTTCATCAGTGGCTTCATCTTTTACCGAAACGGTTACTTTATAATCATCTGGATTTGCTCCATCATAAAGTTGGTACATCGCACCAGAGATACCTAGGCCAAGCGCTACAAATCCATCCATACTATTTTCATAAGCTGCTTTATCTACTACTACAGTAAAGTCCGTAAACTTATCGTTATGGGCAATATCTTTAATAGATGCATAGTCTCCACTTGTTTTCATTTCTTCGATAGACTCTTTAATCGATGTTTCTATTTCGTTCATCAATTCTTTATGTTTCGATTTTGACATTTTAAGAGTAACGGAACCGTCATCATTTTTTGTCACCTTATCGATACCATCAGCTTCAGCATCTGCAATCACCGTATCAATATCTTCTTCTCCCTCAAACATAGAAGCAGGTAACGTTACTTCAACGTTTAATAGACCTTTGTCTACATTAAGGCCTTCTTCTTTCGTCTCTTCACTAGCTTTCGTATCTTGCTTATCGTCCGAACAAGCAGTTAGTAAAGCAATCATTAATAAAAATAGAATGTATGAAATCTTTTTCATCATATGTCCTCCTTGGGCGTTTATAAAACTATCGAAATAGTCCGATTACTATTATACAGTTTGTTTTAGCTTATCCTTAGATTTCTAAAAATTTGAAATAATGTCATGATGTAGTGGTGAATAAAAATACGGTTTACATAGCGTATGAATCCTTGTAGTATAGGACTAATAATGAAAAAGCGATGAAGAGAAGAGTAGATAAATGATTTCTTTTCAGAGAGCTCCTGAATGGTGAGAATGGAGTAAGAAAGATTTATTGAAGCAAGCCTCTGAGTATCATATCGTAATTTAAAGGTAGATATGGCGGGAGCTCCCGTTATCGAGCTAGGGTATAAAACATGTACCTAATAAGGTTAATATGGCGACATATTAATAAACTGGGGTGGCACCGCGATTAAAAATCTCGTCCCCAAGACTTTACATTGTAGAGTCTTGGGAACGGGATTTTTTTATTTTTAATTATAAAAAGGGGGATAAAGAAATGAACTTAAAGAAAATGGAATCTTGGAAATATCCGTCTATCTTATTATTTAGTATTGGTGTTTCAAACATTGGAGATTGGATTTATTTTCTTTCTCTAAATTTAATCGTTCTAAATATGACAGATTCTCCACTTGCTGTCTCCATATTGTATATCATCAAACCTTTCGCTACTTTATGTACAAATTTCTGGGCAGGAAGTATGATTGATCGATTGAATAAAAGAAAATTAATGGTTTTCTTAGATGTATTCAGAGCGTTACTAATTGCTTTATTACCGTTCTTTTCGTCAATTACGCTCCTATACATGTTCGTTTTTCTTCTAAATATGGCGAGTTCCATATTTGGCCCAACATCCATGACATACATTACAAAATTAATTTCACCCGAAAAACGAAAGCAATTTAATTCTCTTCATAGTTTAGTAACATCGGGTGCCTTCTTAATTGGTCCCGCTATTGCAGGATTCTTATTTTTAGTCGGAACTCCAACATTAGCGATTTATATTAATGCCATCGCATTATTTCTATCAGGGATTATTACATTATTTATGCCACACTTAGAAAAGGATAGTATAAACACTTCAACTGATAACATGATCACGCTAGAGACAATGAAAAAGGATTGGTCCGTTGTTATCGATTTCAGTCGTCAATTTCGCTACATAATGACTATTTATATTTTATTTAGTTCCGTCATGATGATTATGGCCAGCGCTGTCGATTCCCTTGAGGCAGCGTTTGCAAAAGAAGTGTTATTGCTATCCGACGGACAGTACGGATTTTTAGTTTCAATTGCAGGGGCAGGGATTATGATTGGAGCGATGGTGAACGCATTAATTGTAAAAAAGGTTCAACTATCTGTATTAATCGGTATGGGCCCTCTGCTTGTATCAATTGGTTATGTGATTTATGCTTTTTCAAATTCCTTTTCAGTAGCTGCAGTTGGCTTCTTTTTCCTCGCTTTTTTTAATGCCTTTGCAAATACTGGATTTCTAACGTTTTATCAAACGAATATACCGGTTGAAATAATGGGGAGAATCGGAAGTATTTATAATTTAATACAAGCGTTGATGATCATTCTGATGACAAGCGTGATGGGGGTGATGGCACAAGTACTATCAATTCAGTTTGTTGTCATTATAGGTGTTTTCATCATGTTAGTAGTCTCGATCATTTTGTGCCTATTTAGCCTACATCCTTCCAAAAGGGAAGTAAGAGTTAAAGAATAATTGAAAAACCCTCTTTCTAATAAGTTTCTATTGTAAACTTTGTAAATAGAAACATTGATAATTTCTTGGAAGTTTCCAATAGATTCATCGAAAATATCATCTAAGTAGGATGATAGAATTAAAATTAAATTATTTTAAAAATTTTCCATAGGTATTTTGACTAAAATTTTGTCATTGAACATTTACAACCGATTCATTCCCAATTAATACAGAACACGTAATCTACTAACGTAATATAAATCATATTTTTTAAGGAGAGGTTTTCATGTTTAAAAAAGTTGGTCTAATTGCGTTAAGTACAGGACTTGTTCTATCAGGAGTAGGTTTAAGTACTGCCGATGCTGCAAAAAAAGATGCTTCCCAAGGGAAACAAAATGGAAATAAAGCTGTGGAAAATGTTATTTATATGATTCCAGACGGATTCGGTGCAAATCACGCTGCCAATTACCGTATTTTCAAAGGGGAGGAAGCTGTATGGGATACCCACATTAAAGGAATGTACACGACTTTTTCAGCCAATGCGGATATTACAGATTCAGCTGCTGCAGGTACAGCGATGTCTGCAGGTATTAAAACAAACAATGGTGTCATTGGTTTTGATCCAGAAGGAAATAAAGTAAAAACAATTCTTGAAGCATCGGAAGAAGCAGGTAAATCTTCAGGTTTAGTTGCCACTTCTACGATTACCCATGCAACTCCTGCTAGTTTTGCATCCCATGTAGAACACCGTAGCAACGAAACTGAAATCGCTCGCCAATACATTCAAGAAAGCGGTGTGGATGTCATCTTAGGTGGAGGTAAAAATAACTTCTTACCAACATCAAAAGGTGGTAAACAAACTGAACTAAACTTAATCGATGAAGCACAAGAAAAAGGGTTTGAATTTGTTGAAACCCGTGAACAGTTACAACAAGTTAAAAAGGTAAATGTAGAAAAGGGAGAAAAATTACTTGGTTTATTCGCAGGTGAAGCCCTTGCGCCTGAATTTGACCGTGTTGATACGGAAGAACCAAGCTTAGCTGAAATGACAGAAAAGGCAATTGATACTTTAAACCAAGATAAAGATGGTTTCTTCTTAATGGTAGAAGGAAGTCAAATTGACTGGGCTGGCGAATCCAATGATGCAGCTTATGCTATGCATGAAACAAAAGCTTTTGAAGAAGCAGTTCAAGAGGCAATTGAATTTGCAAAAGAAGATGGCAATACTTTAGTCGTAGTGGCTGGAGACCATGAAACAGGTGGTATTTCAGTAGGCTCTTCTTCATCATCAAATACAACAGCTGACGTTCTTAAAAATGTAACAGCTACGGGTGAATTTATGGCGAGTCAATTAAACGCAGACCGTTCAAATGTAAAAGAAGTGGTATTACAATATACTGGTATTGAATTAACAGATGCAGAAGTTGCTACTGTTCAACAAGCAGAAGATGCGAAATCAGCGATCAATAAAGTTATCAGTGAACGTGCAGGTATTGGTTGGACAAGATATGGTCATACTGCAGCCCAAGTTCCTGTCTTTGCATTCGGTCCAAAATCCGATAAATTTGTAGGGTTCCACGATAATACCGACTTACCACAAATTATGAAGGATGCAATGAAACTTAAATAATATAAACGTAAAAGACTGTAGGTAAAAATGATGAAAATCGTGATTGCCTACAGTTTCTTTTTTTAGTACATCTGTGCATGCTGGAAAAATGTTTAACGATTTCTCTAAGATAAATATAGATGATTAGTAGAATAATCACCTATAATGAAGACAACAAGCTGCTTTAGGAAGTGTACAAATATGTCACCATTAATGATAGGTATTATACTTGTTTTTTTAGGTCTATGTTTGATTCCATTAGGTTATTCAGAGTTGAAAGAAGAATTGAAAATGGTCAAAGTAGAAACATCTAGTTTTAAGAGATTAATAGTTTATGTAACTACGTTTATTGGTTTATTAAATTTTAATAGTTATTTAGGGTGGATACTAAGTATAGCGTTACTTTTCGTATTTGGTGGTGGAGCATTTATTTTTCTAACGATTCTCCAATAAAGCGTATTTTCTCTGTAAAAGGGTGAAGAAGTGTATTTGATATTTTTATCAAATACGCTTTTTTTATAAAACAAATGAAAAACGGAAGAGGAATTTTTTGCACTAAATTTAGTACTAGGTCATAATAGTAACTAGTAAAATGATTGTAAAAACTAAATGAGGTGAATATGATGACGAAAAGTAAAGCACGCATTACAGCGATAGGTTCTTATGTCCCTGAAAAAAGGCTGACAAATTATGATTTAGAAAAAATGGTCGAAACAAATGACGAATGGATCGTTCAACGGACAGGTATAAAGGAACGGAGAATTACGAGGAAAGATGAATTTACAAGCGATATTAGTTATAAAGCTGTTCGAAATTTAATGGAACGTTATGACAAAACGGTAGATGATGTGGATTTGATAATCGTCTGTACATTAACGCCTGATTACAAAACCCCAAGTGTTAGTTCGATGCTACAAGCAAAACTTGGTATTAAAAATACGGGGGCAATGGATTTAAACGTTGCTTGTGCCGGATTTACTTACGGGTTATATGTGGCGAATGGTTTAGTTACATCAGGTTTAAACAAAAAGGTTTTAGTTGTTGGGGCTGAAACACTTTCGAAAATAACGGATTATACAGATAGAACAACTTGTATTCTTTTTGGAGACGGAGCCGGTGCAGTTCTAGTAGAGTACGATGAACAAAATCCTAGCTTCATCTCCACTCATCTCGGGTCGGAGGGCGAAGGAGGAAAACATTTATATAGTACAAATCTATCGAATAGCATGAATGGAGAAGACATAATAGGCAATGGTTGCATTGTTCAAAATGGTAGAGAAGTTTATAAATGGGCGGTAAAAACTGTTCCAAAAGGAATGCAATCTGTTATGGGAAATGTGAATATGGAGTTGGAAGAGGTCGATTGGTTTGTTCCCCATAGTGCCAATTTAAGAATGATCGAATCCATTTGTGAGAAAAGTAGTTTCCCAATCGAACAAACATTATATAGCTTAGTGGATTATGGTAATACTTCATCAGCTACCATTCCATTATCTTTAGATATGGCAGTACGTGAAGGGAAAATTAAAAATGGACAAAAACTATTATTATATGGTTTTGGCGGCGGCTTAGCCCATGCAGGACTGCTTATTACATGGACAGTGTAGCCTAACAAATTATTTACAAGCATTTATCTAAATGGATAAATGCTTTTTTAAGCTATTACAGAAGGAGATAAGTATATTTTATTGAATATGTAATAAAGTACGAAAAGGTTTTCAATAGGGGGTAAAGCATGATTCATTATAATGATCGAACGTTTATTTCAACTGAAAATACGGCAAATGGGGAAGTCTCTTCAAAAACGACCTTTCATTACAAACAAGAGGGGAATATTATTTCAGCAACATATGGCGGCGGAGAAATTATAAAAGGTTTCCTAATAGGCATTGTAAATGAAGATGGTTCTTTAAAGTTTAAGTACAACCACGTCAATACGAAAAAAGAAATAAGAGGAGGAAAATGCGTTTCCACCCCTGAAATTTTAGAAGATGGCAGAATACGATTACATGAAAAATGGGAATGGTTCGATGCGGAAGACAGTAAAGGAAATTCGATTATAGAGGAAGTTTGATTTAAAGATTGGACGATTACGATTAAAATAAAGTGCTTTGATCTGAGTAAGGTTGAAGCCTTTTTTTATTCATGGATTCAATTCATTGTTGGGGGGTACAAAGATGGGTAAAGAAACTCCGGAGCAAACAAGGGAAAGACTTAGAAAAGAAGAACGAAAAAGAAATCCTACTGGTAATATGAATAATGCCTTTAAAAAAGCCGGAGCAGGGAGTTTTGCTGATTTAAACTGGAAAGGTACAGGAATTCTCATCCTTGTCGTTTTATTCGTTTTTATCATTGCATCCATTATGAAATAAGGGACCCAATTTTAGGGCCACGGTATTATTTATACTTCTGCCTCACTCACATTATCGGAAAGTATAGCTTTTCGTGCAAAATTTACTAAGATGAATCCGAGTATTCCTCCAGCTATATTACATAAAAGATAAATGATTTCCATCATATTATAGTGACTCATCACTAAACCAAACCACTCAAATAAAAGACGAGAAATGTCTATTCCTAAGCAACTTATAACAATCATGAAACCTAATTTCTTTAAATTGTTCGAATGGATAAGAACCGTTAAATAAATGCCAAGAGGAATGAAGAGGAGGATCGAACTCCAAATGGAAATATTGATATGCATCGTATCATAAATACCAAACCAGTCATTCGATGAAAGAAAGGAACTGTGTATGTCATTTGGATTTTGAGGTGGAATGGTAATACCTCCGAATTTTATTTGGATCAAACTGATGCAATAAAACAGAAAACTATATATGAGAATTCTTCTTACATTACTGCTTTTTGATTTTCTAAAGTAATCAAGCAATATATCAATAAAAATATACATAAGTAAAAATAAAAATCCTAAAGGAACAATATTGTAGAGAATATAAGTTGAGCTCATCATCTGCCTCCTTATAGTTGGATAATTAATGTATCTATCTTACATACTTTTACAATATAAGGCAATGGATGATACAAAAAGTTCGTTAAACAAGTTAGGTATGAAAATAAAGATAAGCATAAAATTTTAGAAATTTCCAGTCCATTAATTTCATATTTTGTTTAAACAAAGGTGTTTATCTAAAAGGGATGAACGCCTCTTTTGTTGAAGTTCTTAAAATGCATAGAGAATACTAGAGGTGATTAGGTGAAATATACATGTCCATGTTGTGGATATAAAACATTAGATGAACAACCTCCTGGTACATACGATATTTGCCGTATTTGTTATTGGGAAGATGATGGGATTCAATATGATGATCCGAATTGAAGGAGGCGCAAATATTCCATCTTTAAGACAAGCGCAGAAAAACTTTATTGAATTTGGTGCCTGTGAAGAAAGATGTATTGAATTTGTCAGAAAGCCAAATGAAAAAGATGAGAAAGATGTTCATTGGAAACAGTTAGTTTGAAAAAAGAACAAGGGGGTATGAAAGATGGGGAAAGGGACTGAAAGAAATGAATCATTGGAATGGGTTAAAGCAACATTGATTGCCTTTATATGTGTTTGGGGAATTCGATTTTTCCTTTTTACTCCTAAGAAAGTAGAAGGTGCTTCGATGATGCCAACTTTTGAAGATGGCGATCGAGTGATTGTGAATAAGATTGGACCGAGATTAACAGCGTATGAACGATTTGATGTCATTGTATTTAAGGTAACAGAAGAAAAAAATTATATTAAACGAATTATCGGCTTTCCAGGTGATCAAATCACTTATGAAGACGATGTTCTGTATATAAATGGGCAAAAATATGATGAACCTTATTTAGAACAGTATAAGGCAGCGTTGAAAGATCATGGAACGCTTACTGAAGACTTTACAATAGAAAAATATTTAGGGGAAAAAGTCGTTCCAGAAGGTTACTTGTTTGTTCTTGGAGACAATAGAAGAAAAAGCATTGATAGTAGAGACCCTCACCTTGGATTTGTTTCAATGGAAAAAGTGTTAGGAACTGCAGATATTAAATTTTGGCCAATAAATCATATGGAGTTCATTAATAAACAATAATAAAAAAGAATAACATATTGAAAGGTTTTTTGTTTAATTAGACTCCTATGTTGAAGGTATGGAACGTATGATGCAGGTTCATTGAGCGAGAAAGGGTATAATGGATGCAATTTCAAACGTTCATGAAGGGAGAGGTTATATGCAAAATAGTTGGGAAAAGGCGATAGACTCTCTTTCCAAGATTACGGTTTTATCAAATCCAAATAATGAGCCTGTAACAATTATTGGTGAAGCAGATGATTTGAAGTGTATTGGAATGGGTACAGATGCGGCTGTTTTTCAATCAGTAAACGCCCCAGCTTTTGCATTAAAATTATATGCTAAGGACAAAAAAGAAAAAGTAAAAGTGGAAGCAAAAGTTTATGAAAAATTAGGGGATTCCCCTTTCTTTCCTAAATGTTTTGCTGCATATGAAGAATTCCTTGTTATAAGCTACGAGGAAGGAATAACCCTCTTTGACTGTGTTCTACAAGGTATTCACATTCCAGAACAAGTTGTAAATGATGTGGAGGAAGCGCGGGAATATGTGCGCTCAAAAGGACTGAACCCTCGGGATATCCATTTAAAAAATATATTACTACAAAACGGGAGAGCTAAAATACTCGATGTGTCGGAATATATATTGCCCGGTAATGATTTCCGGTGGGAACATTTAAAAAAAGGATATGAACAGTACTATCATTTAATAGACGGGAATCCTGTCCCTTTTTGGTTAGTAGAGACTGTTCGCAAATGGTATAACCAGCGAAATAAATACTTCTCTTCCTATGAAGATTTTACAAAAAAGGTGTTTAATTTTTTGTATAAAAAATAAGGAAACATTATAAAGAGCGTTATTCTTTAGGCGTTTTTATACGAATCTATTTTGAGTTTATTGATGCTCAAACTCCTGGTATTCATTTGAATAAAAAGATTATACAATTCGCAAATAATATAGGGGTAGATATTGAAGTATTTATTGATAATGAAGTGGAAAAAGTGAAAAGATAGGGAAATGGCTCTGTATCTGATGATGCTTAAAGTATTTGTTAATTGTTTTAGAAAGGGTTGGTCCGGAACAGACAAATATAAATAATACCAACCTAAAAAAGTAATTACGTGTTCATAAGGAAGTAACTATTCAATTAAACATACCACTCCAATATTTTTGGAGTGGCTTTTTTCTAAAATATTATTTTCAACAATTGGGCCAGATTGTTGAGGAAAGTAAAAACATATTTTTATAATGCAATTGAAATTTTGAAGAATTAAAATTAAATTTATTTTGGCATTTGAATTAATTTCAGTATAAAAACGCTAACCAAAATGATTAATGTATTATACATAGTATAAGTGAACACGCAGGTATCTAAGGTTTACTGCGTTAATTCAAAAAGATGATATTTAATTTGAAAGCCCCGGCGTTTATAAAGTTTAACTAAACGATAGAAAAAAATCATGGAGCAGGTTTCTAATATGGAGTTGGAGTAGGAGGAGAACAATGGAAGGCGTCAATGCTTCTTAAAGCAATTGAATATTGATTCCATCTTCCACCGAAAAACCTGTATCCATAAGCTCTTTCGTGGCCAACAGCTGTCAGAAAGAACCAGAAATTGTCACCGTTTCTAAGCCACATATAAGTAAAACGAAAAATACAATTGTCAAGACCCCTTGGATTCTGGCCATAGAAAGGCATTTGTTCTATATATTGCATAAATCAATATACACTCCTTTTTGAAATTAGACATATAACCAGTTTATGCTCAATATCAAAGCATGGGTTGGATGTATGCCCTAAATAGTTTTATGTATGGGGATAGCAGCCACTGCTAAATGGAATAGCCATAATTCCTTGCTAAGTGACGGGTGTGTAACATAAAGTTAGGTTGTTTAGGCGAGCTTTCAAGTAACGGTTGCTTTTCAGATAAGGAAAGTGCTTTTCTCGATTTAAGGTGCTAGTTTGTTGAGGAGATAAATATAAACTGTATAATGCGATTTTTGGACTACACTTAGAGACAGCTTACGCTAATAAGCAAATATAAGGTTCTTTACTATCGGACACTTTCCTTGAAGAAGGAGGTATGCAATTGTGGAGCTAGGAAGGGAATCAGATTGTTCATCTCGAAATTATAGTAATGCCAGATTAACTTACCGAAACTGAAGATTTTAGCAAAGGGATTATCGATTTTCGGGATGAAATAGGGGGAATAGAAAATGGATGTAAGGACACTTTTGTTACAGCAATGGGCGAGTTGCTTAGATAAAGAGGACTGGTTTCCACCACTTGAAAAAGTGCTAGAGAATGTCACTTTTGAACAAGCACTTTGGAAACCAGCTGATGGGGCAATGAATTCCATTTGGGAATTAGTTTGTCATTTGCTTTTCTATGAAAAGAGATATCTCATGCGATTCCTTGGTGAAACAGCGAATGAACCAAAGGCAGAAAATAATGAATCTACATTTCAATTACCAACTGAGACATTAGAAAATTGGGAGGAAACAAAACAAGAATTCTTTTATGTTCATCGTGAACTTGAAAAAATACTAGCAACATCAGAGCATGAAGATTTATATAGGCAGGTCCCAGGAGAAGATTATTCATTAGTGCTTGAACTAAAGAGTTTAGCAATGCATAACGCATATCATATTGGGCAAATTGTATTTCTAAGTAAAATGCAAGGAGCTTGGGCAAGGAAACGCAGCTTTTAAAAAACTTTATTAGTTTTACAGTTATTTCATAATTGGGCGCAATTCGGTAGTGACCCCTTAAAGTTAGAGTTATTATTATGCAGCTAATTGGCTGGCATGTTTTCGGTAATTTACTGGACTC
>NZ_JBIQFG010000064.1:0-11463 GCF_045369345.1 Ureibacillus sp. 179-F W5.1 NHS
TCAAAAAGAAACTAATTGGGTGGCAAACTTCTGCATTTTTAATTGCATTTTTCTGCACTTTTCTATTGCAAAATACACTTATTATATGTATTTTTCAATATAATACCAAATTCTAATGAGATAGGCATACTATAAATATCATTTCTAGTAGATTTTTCTCCTAAAAACGTTTTAAATAATCCCACTTTACCCCTTCTATAGTCGGAAAATGCGATTATAGATCGTCGTTTACTAAAAAGCAAAATCGAAAGGGCAGTAGGGCAAAATGAGGCATTAGTGAAATGGCTTGAAGAGTACAAGGATAAACTGGCCAATGCCCATGTCTTCAAAGAGGTTTTCCAAAAATATTGTTGGGAGATCAATGAAATCGATGAAATCGAAATTGCTCCTTTCCCATCTACTTGCCCATAGCAATGAAACCTTTTTCCATAAGCCGCATACATGGCATATGGAGAAAAACAAGGAATTCGCTTCGATGGACAATCTTTTTATTGAAACGGAATATATGGTAATTGAAGATGAAGCAAGTGAAAAAGAGGTAATCAATTGGTGGAACACGATAACAAAGGATGACCACGAAGGAATTGTTATTAAGTCAGAGATGTTCATAGAAAAATCAAAGGGGAAGCTTATACAACCCGCTATTAAAGTGCGCGGTAGAAAATATCTCCATATTATTTATGGAATGGATTACTTGGAACAGGAAAACTTGAACCGATTAAAGAAACGAAAAGTTGGTAAGAAACAAAAGCTCGCCTTAAGGGAGTTTGCGTTAGGAATAGAAGGTATTCAAAGATTCGTCAATGGTGAATCGATTGAACGAGTAAACGAGTACATGAATGTGTTCTTGGAACTCTTTCCATGGAATCGGACCCAGTCGATCCAAGATTATAAGAGGAACAGCCATTGGGAGATCGGGTGTCTAGCACTCGATCTTTTGTTATCTGTTTGATTGGTTCAATTTATAATAAAAAAGCCACTCACACAAACGAAGTGTGAGCGACCTTTATTTCTTTACTTAAAATGTTACTTTAACGGGAAGGTCTTCAGTATAATCGTAATCATCCCAAGAGAATATATGTAATGTCATTTCAAAATCAGACTCTAGAGCAGGGAAATCATATCCTTCAAACTCATTAATTGTTAATGTAGCCGTAGCTGCTTTTCCTGGAGCAACTTCTTGACTCATCGATAGAAGAGTTTCATCTACCATACGACCGTCAGCAGAAACCGTATTAGCTTGAACTTCAATCGTATCAGAACGTTTATTTTCTACGTCGAATACAACTTCAATCGTATTGCCCCAAATGTCATCTGATTTCTTAACGATTTTCACAAGAGTAGCTTTTACATTTTCATTATCAACGATTAATTGATTAATTTCATTTTCATCGTTAGAAGCTTCTTCTGACGCTTTTTCTCCTGCTTCTTGTTCAGTTGAATTAGCTTTATCAGTATCCACTTTTCCTGATACATTTTCTGAAGTACTTCCACAAGCAGCGAGGGCAAGTGTTAATAGTAATAATAGACCGAATAATATTTTTTTCATAAATACAATACTCCTAATATAAATTTTGTAATACTTATAAACTATACCAAATTTCCTATGTAATGTCAGTACAAATTATATGGTTTTATTGCTGTAAATTCCCCCTGAAATAACAAAAACTGCCTAATTAGACAATGCTAATTAAGCAGTTCATTGATTTTATATATTAAACTTTCTCGATGTACCCTTTCTCAACTAAAAAGTTGATTAACTGTTCAGTACATTCTTCAATTGAATATTGTTCACTGTTTACTACAATTTCTGGATTATCGGGTGCTTCATAAGGAGCACTAATGCCAGTGAAGTTTTTAATTTCATTTTTGCGGGCTTTTTCATAAAGTCCCTTTGGATCTCTTCGTTCACATTCTTCTACAGAACATTTCACATATACTTCGATGAATTCGCCCTCTTCCACTAAAGATCGTACAACATTACGGTCTTCTTTATAAGGAGAGATAAAGGCTGTTAATACAATTTGTCCGCTTTCTACGAAAAGTTTTGATACTTCTCCAATGCGGCGAATATTTTCCTTTCGGGAATCTTCATCAAATCCTAAATCTTTATTTAGACCGTGACGAATATTGTCTCCATCTAAAACAAAGGATTGATTCCCTTGTTCAAATAATCTTCTTGCCAATGAATTGGCGATGGATGACTTTCCTGAAGCGGAAAGGCCTGTAAACCAAAGGATAAAGCTATGATGATGATTTTTTTCTCTTCTTTCAGATTTATTGATCGATGCTTCATGCCATACAATATTTGAACTCATATTACACCTCGTTTTAGGAATGGATTTCTTCGCGTAGTCCTCGGATTAATACTTCGATGACTTCTTTTCGACTAAATGTACTTGGAGGAACTTCTCCATTTCTTAACATTTCACGCACCTTTGTACCAGATAAAATGATGCGAGAAGATGCATCGTGTGGGCATGTTTTTGTCGTAGCCATCCCTTCACAGCTCGTGCAATAGAAACTATGTTCAAATTTTAATGGCGTAATGCCGATTTCTTCCGGTGTGAAGTTTTCAAAAATCTTTTGCGCATCATATGTGCCGTAATAATCTCCAACTCCTGCATGGTCACGACCTACAATAAAATGAGTGCAACCATAGTTTTTACGAACGAGGGCATGGAAAATTGCTTCCCGTGGACCTGCATAACGCATGGCAGCAAGAAATACTCCTAACTGAACTCGCTCTTTCGGATAATATTGGTCTAATAAAACTTCATAACTTTCCATTCGAATTTTAGCTGGAATATCATCGGATTTTGTCTCACCTACTAATGGATTTAAGAAAAGACCGTCCACGATTTCTAACGCTACTTTTTGAATATATTCATGGGCGCGGTGAACGGGGTTTCTTGTTTGGAATCCAACAATCGTTTTCCAACCTTTTTCCTCGAATAATGCCCGTGTTTCTTTCGGTTCAAACGTATAAGTAGGGAACAATTTCTCCGCTTTTTTAACTAAAGTTATTTTTCCACCAACATACGTATTTGGTCGATCAAGTAGTTTCTTCACACCAGGGTGTTTTAAGTCATCAGTACCGTATACTAGTTGGGCTTCTAGCGTTTTATCTGGTGTGAAAATATCATTCACTTCGATAGTTCCGTATACGTCACCTTTATAAGTTAATTTTGCTTTATCGCCAATTTTTAAATTTTTTACCGTTTCGTCGTCAACTGGTAAAGTAATAGGAATACTCCAAACAAGACCAGAAGCAAGACGCATGTTTTTTACGACACTTTCATAATCCGCTTTTGTTAAAAAGCCATCAAGAGGGCTGTATGCACCAATACCGATTAGTTCAAGATCGCTTAATGCGGTTGCATCTAGTTTGATTTCTTTTTCGATTGCTTCAATAGGTTCATTTGGATTGTAAGCTTGAATTAAAACTCCTCCGTGTGGTTGTATGCTCATGTTTTATTGCCTCCTAATCGATTCGTTGATATTAATCGTGTAATCCACATTCTGTTTTATTTAAACCTTGCCATCTTCCCGAGCGTAAGTCATCCATTGTAAAAGCTGGTTTTGTACAATGGAAACATCCGATGCTTGGGTAACCTTGGTCATGTAAGGGATTGTAAGTTAAGTCATGTTTACTTACATATCTCCAAACATCTTTCCATGACCAATGGATAAGAGGACAGATTTTAACTGATTGGAACTTTTTATCTTGATTCAGGAACTCGGTATTTTTTCTCGTTTCTGATTGATCTCTACGTAAACCCGAAATCCAAGCTTTTGCCCCTGTTAACGTTTCTCGTAAAGGTGTAAGCTTTCGAATTTCACAACATTTATTTGGATTTGTTTTCCATAACTCGTCGCCAAATTGTTTTGCTTGTTCTTCTAAAGTAAGGGCGGGTTTTTTCATTTCGATATTTAATTCAGGATATTTTTCTTTTACTTTTTCAATTGTTTCGTAGGTTTCTTTAAAGTGAACATCTGTATCTAAAAATACGATTTTTGCATCCGGTTTTACTTTCGCAATTAAATCGATTAAGACGATTCCTTCTATGCCAAAGCTACAAGCATAAACAACTTCATCGCCATAATGTTGATAAGCCCATTTTAAAACATTGAGTGCACCTTTATATTCGTCATCTACATCAAACTGAACTAAAGAGTCTTCCCAAGTATCATAAGTAAGCATAATTTTCCCCCTCAAAATAAAATAAAAACGTTTTAATGTACCATCATATGACTGGCTACATTAAAACGCCTCTAGTTGTCTAGTTAGCATTTTATGACGATTATTTAGCTGATTGTTGAATGATGATTTTAAATCTGGAATGATTTTTCCTCAACTTAAAATCCTTACTTTGTTTTAAAGTATACTATATTACTAGAAATAGTCAATTTTAAATTTATTGAAATCTTTAAAATTTCAATGAATATCAAAACATGTCTGTTTTTACAAACTGTAACAACCATTTTCATTAAAAATCATGCTAAAAGTGCACTTACGGAGATACGTTAGTGAACTTTTTTTCTTAAATCGTTTATACTTTAAAGTGTGTATATCCATAGCTCAATACTGAAAATAATAAAAAGCAAAATAGGGGATAGATATGATAAAAATTGGTCTAACTGGATGGGGCGATCATCCATCTATTTATCGTACGAATTCTACTAAAAACGAAAAATTATTTGATTACAGCGGACATTTTCCGATTGTGGAAGTCGATACTTCCTTTTATGCAATCCCATCGAGACAAAATATTGAAAAATGGCTAAAGGAAACACCCGATTCCTTTCAATTTATTGTGAAAGCTTATCAAGGGATGACAGGCCATTTACGGGAAGAAAATCCGTATGAATCTAGAAACGAAATGTTTGAAGCTTTTAGACAATGTGCAGAGACATTTCAAAATGCTAATAAATTGGCGATGGTTTTAGTGCAATTCCCACCATGGTTTGATTGTTCTACGAAGCATGTACAATATATACGGTATATAAAAGAACAACTTAGCGATTTTCCTGTTGCCATCGAGTTTCGAAATAAAACTTGGTATAGTGCGGAAAGAAAAAACGAAACGATTCGATTTTTAAAAGACAATGGGTTTATACATACCGTTTGTGATGAACCACAGGCAGGAGTCGGTTCTGTCCCATTTGTCCCGGAAGTGACGGCAAAACGTGCATTAGTTAGAATACATGGTCGTAATGTGTTTGGGTGGCGAAATTCCGGTTCAACAGAAAATTGGAGGGAAGTTCGCTTCTTATATGATTATAACGAGGAGGAACTTTCGGATTTAGCAAATAAAATATTGCAATTGGAACAAAAGTGTGAAGAAGTGTTTGTATTATTCAACAATAATTCTGGTCATCATGCAGCAAATAATGCTAAAACAATGCAGCAAATGTTAGATGTTCACTTTGAGGGACTTTCTCCAAAGCAATTAGATTTTTTTGAAGGAGAATTTTAATGGAATATATTTTACTAGGAGTCATTGCTCTATTTGCAGGATTAATTGGATCACTCGTCGGATTAGGTGGAGGCGTCATTTTAATTCCCGCTACATTGTTCGTTGGGATTAATCTTAACTACTTTCCTAACATCACACCCCAAAGTGTCGTTGGTTTGTCTGTTATTATGATGGTATTTATCGGAATATCTTCGACAACTTCTTATATGAAAAATAAGCAAGTTGATTTAAAAAGTGGTTTTATCTTTTTTTTAGGTAGTATTCCAGGTACAATCCTAGGCGCCTGGTTAAATCAAGGATTAGGACTTGATTCCTTTAATATCTTTTTTGGAATCATATTAATTGTTTTATCCTCTTTATTAATAGTAAGGGATAAATTAAAGCCAATTAATTGGTTTTTACAAAATGGTGTGAAACGACACTTTGTAGATAATAACGGACAGGAGTTTGTTTATGGCTACCCTATTTGGTTTGCCCTCCTATTTACTTTTATCGTTGGTTTAATTTCAGGATTATTCGGCATTGGAGGAGGTTCGTTAATTGTTCCTGCAATGGTGCTATTGTTCCGCTTTCCTCCCCATGTAGCTGTGGCAACATCCATGTTTATGGTATTTTTATCATCGTTAGTCAACACGGCAAGTCATATTTATTTAGGGGATATTCCTTGGGAATATACGCTCCCGGTAATTATTTGCGCTTATATCGGTGCGAAAATAGGGGCATTTTTAAATAAAAAATTGGAATCCAAAACGGTCGTATTTATTTTACAAATTGTGATGATGTTTATCGGAATCCGTTCCATATTGGAAGGCTTATTTTAAAGTTCAGGTTAGAACGTTAAACGAAGTACTTTTTTCAGCGCCTTAATTCGGTAGGCCAAATAGGGGAAAGCAAATTTGAAATTATGAGAGATGGTGATCCGTAATGCTTGAGACAATTCATATTTTTCATACGAATGATATACATAGTCATTTTGAATATTGGCGGCGAATGCAGTCGTTCATAAAAAGCCAGCGCATTGAATTTGCCAAATTAGGAGAACCAAGCTTTTTATTCGATATTGGTGATTATCTCGATCGTTCAAATATATATACAGAAGCAACCCTTGGAAAAGGAAATATAAAACTATTAAATGAAGCTGAATATGATGTTGTAACTATCGGTAATAATGAGGGGATTACATTATCCTTTGAAGAATTATATTCACTTTATGATGAAGCGAATTTTGAAGTGGTCGTAGCAAATATTGAGCCAATGGAAGGGGAAAAACCAGAATGGTTGAAATCCTATACGATTTTACAAACAAAGTATGGAACGAAAATTGGGGTTATAGGGGCAACGGCATTATTTGATGCCTTTTATCGAGAATTGAATTGGCAAGTGACAGAGCCAAGAAAAATTTTAGTTCAATTGGCTAATCAGTTAAAAAAAGAGGTTGATATTGTCGTTTGCTTATCCCATCTAGGTGTTACAGAAGATGAACTATTAGCCAATGAATGTCCAAATATCGATGTTATTTTTGGCTCCCATACCCATCATCTATTTGAAAGGGGCAAAGTCGTTAATAACGTGTTATTAACGGGATGTGGGAAGTTTGGCGTATATACTGGTCATTTAACGATACAGTTCGACCATAAAACTCGGAAATTGATTAAAAAAGAAGAAATTGTTATTGAAAATCCGATTCTTCCTGAAACAGAAGAGGAGATGATGTTTCTCTCTAATCTTGCGGAAGAAGGGAAACGGCTTTTAAAGACACCGATCTTTCAAACGACAAGAAGTTACAATAAAGAATGGTTTCACTACTCACAACTATCCCAACTATTTTCAGAAGCAGTACTCGATTTTACCGAAGCAGACTGTACAATGTTCAATGCAGGAATATTCCTCGAAGGCTTAAATAAGGGAATTGTTACAAATTTCGATATTCATAAAATTCTTCCCCATCCGATAAATATATGTGTTATCGAATTAACGGGAAAAGAAATAAAAGAAGTTTATTTACAGGCGCAAAATGAAGAATGGCCATTGCTCGAATTAAAAGGTCTTGGATTTAGAGGTTCTATTTTTGGGAAAATGCTGACCTATGGATTTTCCTTAAATAAGAGCAGAGAACTTTTTATCCAAGGAGAACTAGCTGATCCAAATCGACTATATACCCTTGCTACTTTGGATATGTTTACCTTCGGATACTTCTTCCCAAATTTTAAATATGCGAAAAAGAAATATTATTTACCACTATTTTTACGGGATATATTAATTGAGTATGGAAAGAAACTCTATAATTGACCTTTAATAGGAAGTAAATTCGTTGATGATTGACATAGAATTGAGGTGAATTTTGAATGCGTTTAATATCAATCAATGTCCTAAAAAAGGGTATGGTTATAGGGAGGACCATCTGGAATGAAGCAGGGCTTCCGTTAATACAAAGAAACGTTGTCGTAACGGAGCCTATAATGCATCGATTAAAACAATTAGGAATTCAATATGTGTATATTGAAGATGAAATCTCAAAAGGAATCGAGATTGAGGAAACGGTTCCACTTTCGGTCAGGAAAAAGTCTGTTAAACAAATAACAGAATCCTTTAACCAATTAAAAGGATTATCGAATAAATCCGCCGCACTTGTTTTAGATAAAAAGTCAAAGGAAATTGGTCAATTAGTTGATAATTTGCTCACCTCGATTTTAAGTAGTAATGAAATTTTAACAGTTCTAACGGATACATTGATCTATGACGAATATATTTACCAACATTCTTTCCAAGTGTCTATCTACTCCCTAGCGATTGCAAAAGAGTTGGGGTATTCACGGAATGATTTAAAAACAATTGGGATTGGTGCATTATTACATGATGTAGGGAAGATGTTAATTCCATCAGAAATTTTGTTCAAACAAAGTCGATTAACAGATGAAGAATTTGAAATTATGAAACAACATACAAAAACCGGATTTGATATTTTGCGTAATATACATACGATTTCGTTACTTGTTGCCCATTGTGCCTTTCAGCATCATGAACGAATTGATGGAAGTGGATATCCTCGCGGTCTAGTGGACTCTGAAATACACCCTTATGCTAAAATCATTGCGGTTGCAGATGTTTTTGATGCGGTAACAACAAACCGTGTTTACCGTAATAAAATGTTACCTTCGCAAGGAATTGCCATCATCGAAGAAGGAAGGGGCACCATATTTGATGAACGGGTTGTCGATGCTTTTAAAAAAAGTGTTGTTCATTATCCAAACGGGACTATCTTATTGTTATCTGATGGTCGTAGAGGGATCGTAGTTGAGCAAAATCCCAAAAATGCAGCGTTACCCTTTTTACGAATTTTTGAAGAAAATCATGAACGAATTAACAATACATATGTCATTCATTTAGCCGATGAGCCAAATGTTAAAATAGAGAAAGTCGAATCCGAATATATTGAGTATGTTGAATAGTTATCTCTTCCTGTTCATAAATTGGAGCAGGAGGAGATTTTTTGATTTCTCGGCAGCCGAAGAGAATGATGTTTTACAAACCGAAGAAAATGAAAAAACGGAAAAAATCAAATAGATTTACTTTGTTCGTCGTTGCTTTTGCCGTTTGCGTTACGTTATTTTTATATATATTAAATAATCGATTAATGCCAACTTATGTTCAATATGCTGAAGTTCAAACGAATAAAATAGCAGCCCATGTTGTGAGTAAGGCGATTAATTCAAGAACTTCAAGTGTACTTGATGTAAATGAAATTATAGAAGACTTACCTTCAGAGTCAGATTATATGGTTACGACAAAATTTAATACGGAAATTATTAACCAAGTTCGTGCAGAAACGACTGCTCTCGTGAAGGAACATTTAGAATTAGCAGAGCAAGGGGATTTATCCCAATTACCTGATTTGGAGAATGTAGAATATGATGTAAGTGAAATTCAAAAGGGAGACGGCATAGTCTTTTTCGTTCCTATTGCCCAAGCACTAAATCTCCCGCTATTAGGAAACTTAGGGCCGAGGGTACCCATTCGGTTTCATATTATCGGAAATGTAAATAGTGATGTGGCGACATCCTTTAAAGAGTTTGGGATAAATAATGCCTTAGTTGAAGTAAATATTCATCTAACCGTTACTGTTCAAATTATTATTCCTTTTGCTAGTCAACAATCAACCGTTCAACAAACGATTCCGGTTGCGATAGGTTTAGTACGTGGCCAAGTTCCTCACATTTATACACAAGGTGGAGATGGAGCACAGCCATCCATTGAGGTACCAGTTCCATATAATTAACACAAAAAAATTATCGCCAAGTAAATTTTAACTTTTTTGAAAGTTAGTTGTATTCATTTGACCTAGTATGTTACATTGTCATCAGTATGTATAATTTTTGTTTTATTTTGATAGGGGCTGAAAAATATGACAAGTAAACCAACTAATGATAAAGAACAAATTTTACGTAAACCTGAATGGCTAAAAATTAAATTAAACACAAATGATGAATATAAAGGTCTAAAAAAGTTAATGCGCGAGAAAAATTTACATACTGTATGTGAAGAAGCGCGCTGTCCAAATATCCATGAATGTTGGGGCGAAAGAAGAACGGCTACTATGATGATACTTGGGGCAGTATGTACTCGAGCATGTCGTTTCTGTGCAGTTAAAACCGGTTTGCCAAATGAACTCGATTTAGCTGAACCAGAACGTGTTGCAGATTCTGTTCAAATTATGAATTTAAAACATGTCGTCATTACAATGGTTGCCCGAGATGATTTGAAAGATGGTGGAGCTGGTGTGCTAGCTGAAACCGTTCGCGCTATTCGCCGTAAGTCACCTCAAACTTCTGTGGAAGTATTACCTTCAGACTTAGGTGGACTAGAGGAAAATTTAAAAATGGTAATGGATGCAAAACCAGATATTTTAAATCATAATATCGAAACGGTTCGACGTTTAACGCCAAGAGTTCGTGCCCGTGCCAAATACGAACGTTCTCTAGAATTTTTAAGAAGAGCAAAGGAAATGCAACCGGACATTCCGACAAAATCTTCGTTAATGATTGGTCTTGGTGAAGAATGGGATGAAATTTTAGAAGTAATGGACGATTTACGTGCGAATGATGTAGACATTATGACGATTGGCCAATATTTACAACCGACGAAAAAACATTTACCTGTAAAAAAATATTATACACCATTAGAATTTGGTAAATTACGCAAAATTGCAATGGAAAAAGGATTTAAGCATTGCCAAGCAGGGCCATTAGTACGTAGTAGTTACCATGCTGATGAGCAAGTAAATGAAGCAACGAAGGCAAGACAGTTACAAGCAGAAATATAAAATTTTTGCCCTTTATCTTACGAAAGAGATAAGCATTAATGGAAAGAAGATGAACCAATATTCTACACTGTAAGCAGTCGATAGTGTAAAATAGGTCCAGATGATTTGTATAGAAAGGGGGAGTTTTGATGATTATAGCAGAAGGATATGCCTATGAAATAGTCGAGAATGTCCGTGATGGATTTCAACAGGATGCCTTTATAGCTAGATACTCAGATATATTAACAAAATATGATTATATCGTTGGTGACTGGGGTTACGGACAGCTTCGTTTAAAAGGCTTTTTTGACGACAAAAACCAAAAAGCAACCTTTGATACGAGAATCAGTACTTTTGAAGATTATTTATTTGAGTATTGTAATTTTGGCTGTGCTTACTTTATTTTAAAGAAAATTGGGAAAGCGCCAAGTCAAGTTGAAGCCATTTCCAAAGTAGAGTCTATAGAAGTGGAACAAACTCCCGAAGAGATAGAACAACAATAATAGAATGAGGCTGGGACATAACTAGCTTCAAATAGTGAGAAAGGTGAATTTGAGGAAACTCAAATTCACCTTTCGCTATTTTTGTGTGTAAATTCTTTTTTTTCTTGGCTCTAAAATATTTGTTGGGGTACAGATAAAATTCAGAAAAAATAAACACGCAATCTCCTAATTTTGTTAGACT